>SYEA01000102.1 GCA_005800965.1 Actinomycetota bacterium
AAGGTCACCGGCCATACCACTTGCCCCGCCAACGATGAGCAACACCGCATCGCGGTGCGACAGCGCAGCCAGCGTCTCGACTGCAACATCAACACCTTTCAACGGCTGGATACGACCCACGAACAACAGCACAGGATGGCTTGCCAGACCAAGCGCACTGCGAGCACCCGCACGACTCCCTGGCGAGAAATAGGCGCGATCAACACCAGGGGTAATCACTTCGACAGTGCCAGGCGACGCGCCGTACACCTCACGAAATTGCTGACGCTCCTCTTCACACGACACAAAGATGGCATCACTGCAACCGATGATTGCCGACTCGGTTAACTCTCTGGCAGCCGACTCGGTGTCTCCGTGCATTGCCTTGACTCGTGCCAGCGTGTGAAACGTGGTCACGAGCGGGAGATTCAGTTCGTGCTTGAGTTGATGGCCTGCCAAACCCGAAAGCCAGTAGTTGGCGTGAATCACTTGGGCGCGGGAGTGCGTGCGAATATGGTGGCCCACCGCATCGGTGAACTCGGGAACGATGTCGATCAATTGTTCTTTTGGCAAGTCGACATCGCCAGCCCGCACGTGTACTAGTCGGTGGTTGGGCTCGATTTCCACGACGTCGGGCAAGCCGCGCTTCCACGCACGTGTGTAAGTGGTGCACTCCACCCCGAGACGCGCCAACGACGAAGTGAGTTCGCGCACATACACGTTCATGCCGCCGCCATCACCGACGCCGGGTTGGGCCAGCGGTGACGTGTGTAAAGACAGCACGGCTACGCGCTGCGCAGGGGTTGCAGCCATCTCCTCTGAACCTATCTGGCTACGGCGTATCTCCTACAACGAAGCTGCGATAGATCGCCAGCATCGCCTGCTTTTGCTCATCACTGAGCCGAGTGTCATTGGCCACGGCGTCGACGACTGCGTTGCCCTGTGCTTCTTTGGGGTCCATCATTCCAGCGCGTTCATACAGCGTCTCGGCAGAAATCTCCAACGCACGGGCAATCTGTTGCAAGATGTCCGCGGATGGTTTGCGCAAACCACGTTCAATTTGTGACAAATAAGGGTTTGAAACACCAGCACGTTTAGCCAAATCGCGAATGGACTGCTGGGCGATCTCGCGCTGCTGGCGAATGAACGCACCGAGGTCCGGACGTTTGCGACTGGACACGCTCTAGCGACCTTCGTCGAGCAACGAATCCACATCCGACGACGAAGTGCGATAGCGCTGCACGAGTTCGTCAGACAGTTCGTCGATGCGCGTGAATAACTGCTTTCGTTCGATCGACATCCGCGACTCAAACTCGGCAAGCACCGTGCGACACGACACCAAATCAGCGTCATCCAAATTGCGCAGGTTGCCGAAACCCGACTCCACGCACAGCGCCTCGAGTTCACCCAGCAGCGGATGCTCAGCCACTACGGCAGTGTCGCGCGGGGGACGATTCGAACCCGTGCCGCGCTCGGCTGCAAACACTCGGGCGATGCCATCGGTGACATCCAGCAGTGCCTCTTCGCCCGTGGAGCGACGGCGTTGCTCTTCGCGCACCAGGTCGAGTCTTCCCTGAGCAAGTCGTCGCACGAACGACACCGCGTCTTCGGCGGCTTGTAGTTCGGTGCGTAGTGCTCGCACCTCGGGCAACGTGAAAGCCGAGAAATCGTTGGCGCCACCAGAAACCGGAGGCAAAATTGCAACCTCGTCGGATTCGCTCACGACGGCATCTGGTGTGCATTCTTCGCCGTTGAGCCACACTGTGCAAGATTCCAGCACGCTGGCAAATGACGGGCCGAACTGTTGCTTGGCGCCCGACAGAACTTCGGCCACAGTTGCACCGGCGATGGTGTCGCGTGGCGTTCCGGCGGCTTCACGGGCTGACGCAAAAAGCAAGAGCCGTGCCACGTGGTCAGCGTACCCAAGCGACTACCCTGCGACGGGAGCATCTAAGCCGCTCCACCATGCATCCAACAAACCACAACCCATTGACGCCGCCCGAAACTTCGATGTCACTACATCAGTCGCCACTCATCGTGGTGCGCCACGGCGAATCAGAGTGGAACGTGCTGGGCAAATGGCAAGGGCGTGCCGACACCCGACTCACCGACGCCGGCCGCGCCCAGGCTGCCGAAGCCGCCGAACATCTGCTGAGTCTCAACGTAGATCTCGCCCGGGTGGTTGCCAGCACGTTGTCGCGTGCCCGCGAAACCGCCGAAATCATCGCCAATCGGCTGGGTCTTGGCACTCCACAACTCGACGAGCGTCTTGTGGAAACCGATGTGGGCCCGTGGGAGGGCCTGCGTGAGCAAGAAATCGAGTCTCAATATCCCAATTATTTGCGCGACCGTCGGACTCCCCCCAATTTCGAGCCTGCTAGCGCTGTGTTTGCTCGCGTGACTATGGCGCTACATGAACACATGCAAGTTGGTACTCGAGTGCTCGTGGTGAGCCATAGCGGAGTCATTCGCACGGTTCGCCGGCTGATGCAGGTGCCTGACCGCCGTCTGCACAATCTTGAAGGATGCACGTTCAGCACCGACTCGGTTGGTCAACTCGTGGCTGGCGACTACATCTCGCTCGCCACCAACACGCGAGCCACAACGAACGATTCGGTCTAGCGTCGTTCGCTGTGCGTCGCCTGCTTGACACGTCGTACGACGCTGCCGTTCGCGACGCCCTGCTGCCGCTCACCGTCACACGAATGGCGGCCAACACGTGTTACCGATTTGCACCACCATTCATCGCCATCATCGCCGGCCAAGCGCAGGGATTCGACGTTTCCATCACCCGGGTGGGGCTGGTCATCAGTGTTTCTGAGTTGGCTGGTTTTCTGGCGCCAGCGCTTGGCAATTTTGTGGATCGTGTTTCGCGACGTACATCAATGGCAGTGGGTCTCATCGGTGCATTCATCGGCATCATGATGATGGCGGCAGCCCCAAACGTGATCGTGCTGTGTGTTGGGCTCACGACGCTCAACTTGCTCAAGTCATGTTTCGACCTCAGCATGGCAGCGTGGATCAGTGACCGCGTGCCATATGCCCGACGTGGTCGCGTCGTTGGCATCACCGAAACATCGTGGGCACTCAGCCTGCTACTTGGTGTATCGGCTCTCGGATTAATCACCGCTGCGTCATCTTGGCGGGTGGCTAGCGCAATCGGTGGAGTCGCCGTTGCAATGTGTGCAGTCTGGCTCGATCGTCGCATCCGCGCCAGTGGCGAAGTCGTGGTCACCAGCGAAACACCAGTGGCAGTGCCAGGTGCACGAATGGCGCCGAACGGTTGGCTGGTACCGCTGTCAATGTTTGGCCTGATGGGCGCCAGCCAATGTTTGTTCGTCACGTTTGGCGCTTGGCTGGCCGACGACTTCAACTTTGGTGCCTCGGGAATTGCAGCCGTCGGGTTTGCCCTGGGTGCCGGCGAACTGCTGTCATCAATCGCTAGTGCGAAACTCACCGATCGCGTCGGCAAAGAACGCAGTGTTGCACTCGGTGCCGGTTTGATGGTGCCGAGCGCACTCATTTTGGCGGGGTTTGATTCGGTGCTGTTGGTGGGCCTCGTTGCACTTGCCGTCTTTATCATCGGCTTTGAGTTCGCGGTAGTCAGCATGTTGCCAATCGCCACCAACTTGTTCAGTGCTGCACCCGGCAAGGGTTTTGGATTGGTCATCGGTGCCGGCACGTTCGGTCGCGGTGTGCTCACGTTTGTTGCGACGTTGCTCTACGAACAATTCGGGGTATCTGGTGCGGCTTTGGCCAGCATTGGGTGTGCGGTGCTGAGCGGCATCACTATCTTGCTGTTTAACCGCAGTACGAGTGCGGTCTAGCCGCGGTACGAATTTGTAATCGGCAGACGGCGATCTTTTCCGAACGCCTTGCTCGTCACGCGCACACCTGGCGCCAACTGGCGGCGCTTGTATTCGTTGTTATCCACCAGCCGCACGATGCGCCGCACCAACGATTCATCGTGGCCTAAAGCGATAATTTCAGCAGCGGTGCGATCCTGCTCTATGTACAGAGCGAGTACGGCGTCAAGCACGTCATATGGCGGCAGGCTTTGATCGTCGCGCTGATCGGGTCGTAGTTCTGCCGACGGTGGTTTGGTGAGTGTTGCGGCCGGAATGATTTCGCACCCGGCCCGTTGGTTGATGCGCTGGCTGAGTGCGTACACATCAGTTTTGAAGATGTCTTTGATCATCGCAAAGCCACCCACCGAATCGCCGTACAAGGTGAAATAGCCCACGGCTAGTTCGCTCTTGTTGCCAGTCGTGAGCACCATCCACCCAAACTTGTTGGACAGCGCCATCAAGGTGGTGCCCCGCACGCGGCTCTGCAGATTTTCTTCGGTGAGATCAGCAGCGCGACCAGCAAACGCGTCAGTCGTCATCTGCAAGTAGGCAGCAAAAGCCGGCTCAATCGGAATCGTGCGCATGTCGATGCCCAGATTGCGCGCCAGATCTGCAGCATCGGTCTGTGAACCATCGCTCGAGTACCGCGATGGCATCGACACTCCGTGCACATGGGTGGCGCCCAAAGCCTCAACGGCAACGGCAGCCACGAGTGCCGAGTCGATGCCTCCGGATAAGCCAAGCACTACATCCGTAAAACCGTTCTTGTGCACATAGTCGCGCGTGCCCAATGCCAAGGCCGCCAGAATTCGGTCGTAGTCATTGGCTACCTCGGCGATGCGTTTTGTGACCGGTGCCGATTTGGCCAAAGGTGTACTGACGGCAACCGTCGTAGCACCAGTCGCATTTTGTGCAACCACTCTCTCGGTAATCGGCACATCCACCACGAGCAACTCTTCGACGAAGTGGGCAGCACGTGCCATGACAGCCCCATCAAAATCAACCACCACCGAACCACCATCAAACACGAGCTCGTCTTGCCCGCAGACCTGATTGACATAGGCGATGGGCATTCCGGTTTCTCGGGCACGATCGGCAACGGTGCGCTCACGCTCACCACTCTTGGCGCGTTCGAACGGTGAACCATTGATGTTGATACACAGTTGCGCACCTGCTGCGCGGGCCCGTGCCACTGGGCCATCACTCACCCAGATGTCTTCGCAGATGGTGATTGCCACTGCCACACCTGCCACGCTGTACAAAGTGGCGTCTTCATGCCCGGCAGCAAAGTATCGAGCTTCATCAAACACCGCGTAGTTCGGCAGCAACTGTTTGTGATACACACCGAGCACCGCACCGTTGGCGCACAGTGCAGCAGCATTGAACAGTCGCGGCGGGTTCGCACTCGGTTGGGTTTGTTGCTCGATGAATGCATCATCGGCTGTATCGACGAAACCAACGACAATCGCACAGCGACCGCTCCGCGCGGCCACCTTTTCCAGTGCCGCACGGTTGTCGGCCACGAACCCGGCTTTCAAGACCAGATCTTCGGGTGGATAGCCCGACAAAGTGAGCTCGGGAAACGCGACGAGATCACATCCAGCTGCTTCAGCGCGGGCAGCGAACGCCTCGATTTGGGCCAGGTTGTGGGCTAAATCCCCGACTCGTGGGTTGACTTGTGCCAAACCCACGCGGATTACTGCGGCCCGTGTTTGCGTCACAATTTCACACTACTGAGCCAAATTATGGCCAGCCCCCAAAGTTTTTACACGCCGTTTACAAACGGATGATGCCGCCGACACGCGGATGTACGAAACTGTGGTGTCACGTTCCCCGAAAGGAAACCATCACCATGCCATACCAAGCCGAATACATCTGGATCGACGGTGTCAAGCCGACACCCATGCTGCGCTCAAAAACAAAAATCATTGACAACTCGGTGAAGACTCCACCCATCTGGGGTTTCGACGGCTCGTCGACCGAACAAGCAACAGGTGAGTCATCGGACTGCGTTCTCAAACCGGTGTACTGGTGCAAGGACCCACTTCGTGGAGGTCGCAACATTCTGGTGATGTGCGAGGTGTATTTGGCCAGCACCGACGAACCACATCCAACCAACACGCGAGCAGCCTGCGCCGAGGCAGCGGCAATGTACAAAGAGCACGGCATGATCTACGGCATCGAACAGGAATACACGTTGATGCGCTTGAACGGTCGCCCGTACGGTTTCCCCGAACTCGATGGCGAGCCTGGCCCCCAAGGGCCGTACTACTGCGGCGTTGGTGCTGGGCGCGTCATGGGACGTGACTTGATCGAGATTCACACCATCGCATGTCTCGAAGCTGGTCTCATGATCTCGGGCACCAACGCCGAGGTGATGCCCGGACAATGGGAATACCAAGTTGGCCCACTCGATGCACTCGCTGTGAGCGACCAGATGTATGTCGCCCGCTGGCTCTTGCATCGCATCGCCGAAGACTTCGACATCGTCGTGTCCTTCGACGCCAAGCCACAAAAAGGTGACTGGAACGGTGCTGGTGCACACACCAACTTTTCCACGAAGGCGATGCGTGCGTCGTATGACGCCGTTGATGCGGCCTGTAAAGCAATCGGCACTCGCGTGATGGAGCACGTAAAGAACTACGGCCATGACATCGAAAGTCGCCTGACCGGCAAGCACGAGACTGCACCGTGGAACCAGTTCAGCTACGGCGTGTCTAATCGTGGTGCGTCGATTCGTATTCCATGGCAAGTTGCCAAGGATCGCAAGGGCTACGCCGAAGATCGTCGTCCGAACGCCAACATGGACCCATACGTGGTGACCCGCCTCATTCTCGAGACGGTGTGCTCACAGGCAAAACCGCTGTCTGCCAGCAAGGCCAAGAAGCCGGCAACAAAAAAGTCACCAAAGCCGAAAAAGAAGGCTCGAAAATAACGAGACTCACTCCGTGACGGTTGACTAAAGGGGTGCCACGCATGCTCGATGCCCAACGCGACTACGTACTGCGTACGGTCGAGGAACGCGGCATCCGATTGGTGCGTCTGTGGTTTACCGATGTGCTGGGCACTCTGAAAAGTTTTGCCATTAGCCCAGCCGAAATGGAAAACGCGCTCAACGACGGTATGAGTTTTGACGGCTCATCCATCGACGGATACGGCCGCGTGCAAGAAGCCGATGTGCTCGCCTTGCCCGACCCCAACACGTTTGAAGTACTGCCGTGGGTCGACGCCAAGTCCGCCGAGGCACGAGTCTTTTGTGACATTGCCCAGTTGGATGGCACACCGTTTGAGGGCGACCCACGACAAGTGTTGCGACGCAACCTGGAAGCCGCCCGCAAATTGGGCTTGGTGTTTTATGTTGCACCCGACGTCGAGTACTTCTATTTCGCTCCACGCAACGACGGTGGTCGACCAGTGCCACTTGACCAAGGCGGTTTTTTCGATCTCACCACCACGGATATCACCAGTTCCCTGCGCAAAGAAACCATCCGCACGCTCGAGACCATGAGTATTCCGGTCGAATACAGCTTTCACGAAGATTCACCCAGCCAACACGAAATTGATTTGCGCCACACCGACGCACTCACGATGGCCGACAGCATCATGACCTTCCGCTTCGTTGTGAAAGAGATTGCAGCGATGCGCGACGTGCATGCCACATTCATGCCCAAGCCGCTCGAAGGCGTGCAGGGCTCGGGCATGCACTTGCACTTGTCACTCTTCGAGGGCGACATGAACGCTTTCCATTCAGAGAGCGACCCTTACAATCTGAGCGACACCGCCAAGTCATTCATGGCTGGTTTGTTGCGCCACGCTGCCGAGATCACCGCAGTCACCAATCAAACCGTCAACAGTTACAAACGCCTCGTGCCTGGCTTTGAAGCCCCCGTGCATGTGTCGTGGGCGCGCAACAACCGCAGTGGTCTCATCCGCGTGCCGGTACCCAAGCGTGGCAGTGAACTCGCCACCCGAATCGAACTGCGATCCCCCGACCCGGCCTGCAACCCTTATCTGGCTTTTTCTGTGATCTTGGCAGCTGGCTTGCGGGGCATCGAGGAAGGGTACGAACTCCCGAGTGAGGCCGACGCCAACTTGTTCGAAATGGGCGATGCGGCACTCACCAAATTGGGCATCGAACAACTGCCGCAGTCGCTCAACGATGCCTTGCGAGTAATGGAGTCGTCACAGCTCGTTGCCGAAGCGCTTGGCGAGCACATTTTTGAATGGTTCCTGCGCAACAAGCGTGCTGAGTGGCGCAAATACAAAACGCACGTGTCGCAGTTTGAGATCGATACCTACCTGCGCTCCCTATGACCAGTACGGGATTGCTTGCTGTCTACCCGGACAACCCGAGTGTGGATCTGGCGCGCACGCTCGACTTGGCGAATTTCGCCTGGAAGGGCGTCGCCAACCCCGAGACGTTGGTCCGCTTGCAACCAACTGAGGGCTGGATGGGTGCAGTCGTGGCATGCGACGAAGACCCCGAAGGTGGATGGGCATTGTGTCGCAACCTGCGCCGACTTGATCGGCCGGTCCAGCGCATCCTGGTGCTCATCACGGGGGCCCAGATTGCTGACCTCGAGATGCGCGACAATCTGTTTGACGATTTTCTGCTGACCCCGTTTCATCCACGCGAACTCGAAGCTCGACTGCGACATTTGTTCTACAACGAGATTTCCGCACCCTCTGCAGTCGTTATCGAACACGCTGGGCTGCGATTGAATCTTGAGACATACCAGGCCACTTTCGATGGCCGGCCGCTCGACCTCACCTACATGGAATACGAACTGCTCAAATACTTTGCCCACAACCCCGGCCGCGTGTATTCACGCGAAGTGCTCTTGTCAGAGGTATGGGGATACGAATACTTCGGTGGCGCGCGCACTGTTGACGTGCACGTGCGACGTTTGCGCGCCAAACTCGGCGAAGAACATGCTCATCTCATCGAAACCGTGCGCAGCGTCGGATACCGCTTCGGTGCATCAAAATGGCAGGGCTGATTGCTGCATAACTCGGGCCAAGCGCCCATGGGTCTCGAGCATCTCGGGCAACTTGTTGCTCACTAGTTGGTAATCACGCACGACGACACGACCGTGCACAATCGTGTGTTTGGCACTTGTCGGCCCGCAACGCAGCCAGCCCTCGATCGGGTCATCCACCACGCCAGCAAATTGCGGGCCCTCGAGCGACCACACCGCAAGGTCCCCCACGCTGCCCACACTCAATTCACCGATTTCGCCCATTCGACCCAAACAACCTGCCCCACCCCGCGTTGCGCACTCCAGCGCCATGCGCGCCGTGCCCACTGCAGCCCCACTCGACAACTTGGCCAGCAGCATCGCTTGGCGTGCTTCGAGCCACAGCGATGCCGAGTCGGCCGAAGACGAACCGTCAACACCCAGCCCCACGTGCACACCTGCTGCCCGCAGCGACACCACCGGTGCGATGCCCGACGAAAGAATCATGTTGCTGCTCGGACAATGCGCCACACCTACACCTGCTGCCCCAAGCCGAATAATTTCTTCGGCGTTCGGTTTCACACAATGTGCCAACCACACGCGGTCACTCACCCATCCGACATCTGCTAAATACTCAGTTGGCCGGCAACCAAACGTGGCAATTGAGAAAGCATCGTCTTCGTCATTTTCGGCAAAATGTGTGTGCAGCCGAACATCGAGTCGTTCGGCCAATCGGGCTGAGTCGATCATCAATTGTTTGGTCACGCTGAATGGGGAACATGGCGCCAACGCCACTCGCACCATTGCCCCGCGTGCCCGGTCGTGATGTTGGGCGACAACTCGCTCACTCGTGGCCAAGATTTCGTCGTGATCTTGCACGACATCATCAGGTGGTAGCCCACCGTCTTTTTCCGACAACGACATCGACCCATACGTTGGATGAAAGCGCATGCCAAGGTCGCGTGCAGCAGCAATTTCGGCAGCCAACAAGTCGCCAGCGCCCCGCGGATGCAGATACAGATGATCCGACGAGGTGGTGCAACCCGAAAGCGCCAGTTCTGCCAACCCCACCCACGCCGACACATGAGCAGACTCCTCGTTGAGCCCCCGCCACAGCGGATACAGCGTGCGCAGCCAACCGAACAACGCCGAGTTGGTCATTGGGCCGTACGCCCGGGTCAGGTTCTGATACAGGTGGTGATGTGCATTGACGAGCCCTGGTGTCACCAGACAACCCCTTGCGTCTATTTGTTCGCGCGCCGCAGGATGCGCGCCAGTCCCAACTGCTGACACGAAGCCATTGGTGACTGCTACCCAGCCGTTGGGTATTTCTCGTCGTTCGTCATCGAGTGTGGCAAGCAACCGCGCCGAATGAACGACGAGGTCTACTGGTGACGAAGACGTGCTCAGGTATTGAGCTCGAGCAACTCGCTCGCTTCGTTGCGCTTGCGTGCGTCACGGTGGAGCGACTCACCGAGAAAGGCGGCGATGACAGCGGTGCCCAGCCCGACCAGAATCGGAAACGACAACAAAAAGATTGCCAGGATGATGGCACCCAACATCGCGTTACTTCTTGCGGCGTGGCGCCGACTTCTTGGCTGGCTTTGTTGATCCAGCGGGCTTTGTTGACTTAGCCACAGGCAAGTAGACCCACGCTTCAATTTCCACCGCACCGTTGGCCGGCAGTGATGCCACGCCAATCGTGCTGCGCGCCGGGCGATGCGAGCCGAAGCCAGCCACGTACGCCTCGTTGAACGTGGCAAACGTGTCCATGTCGGTAAGAAAGCACAGCGTCTTTACAACGTCGCTGAGTTTGGCTCCAACTCCGGCGAGATGATTCTGCAGATTGGCCATCGCCTGAGTGGTTTGGGCCTTCACGCCACCCTCTACGATGCTGCCGTCACGCAAGCCAAGTTGGCCAGAGACGATGATCCAATCGCCTGCGCGAACGACGGGTGTATACGGTCCGATTGGTGCTGCCATATTCGTAAGGCTAGACGCAGCCGACCTCACTATCGTTACCGCGTGGATACTGACCGCGTAAATCCATACTCCACCGCTGTGGGCAGTCGGCGAGCTTTTTTGCAAGAGTCGGGGCGAGTCGTTATCGCCAGTGCCGCATCACTTGGTATCGCATCGCTCCTGGCGGCCTGTGGTGGTGGCGACAACAGCGGCATGGCAGACAACGGCACGATAAATAACGGCATCGCCCTGCCTGATGATGTACAGATCGTCCAACGGTTCCCGCAAAATCTGGTGGCAGGACCGATTCGAATGCCCATTTCGTTGGCTAGCGGCGGGGGTCTGCTCACCACGGGTGGACCAATCGCAACACCAACAGAACTCTCGGCACGCATCATGCGTATTGATGGCGAGCGTGATGAACTTGTGGTCGAAAATCTCATCGCGCCGCGTCACGATGCCGACTTGGCGACGCCCTATTGGCTGTTTCGCACTGCGATCAACGAGCCCGGGTTTTACCGTTTGATTTTGACCGCTGGCCCGAGTGACGGCGCAGCATTTCAGGTGTTTGCC
>SYEA01000013.1 GCA_005800965.1 Actinomycetota bacterium
GAAGTGGTGGCACTGACAACTACGTGGGCACGCTTGCCAACGGTGGTGTTGGTGTGGCATTCACTGCCGTTCCCGACGATCTGAAGGCCGAAGTTGAGGCCATCGGAGCAGGCATCGCAGACGGATCCATCAAGATCTAAGAGCGCTTCACAGCGCTAGGCATGCGGGGCGGGTCGCGAAAGCGGCCCGCCCCGTTTGTTGTATTACTGTTCTGTGGACAAAGGGGTGATGCACGAAATGAAGTTTGAGTTACGGGGCATCACCAAGCGATTCCCTGGAATCGTGGCAAACGACAACGTGAGTTTGTCAGTGTCCACGGGTGAAGTCCTGGCCTTGATCGGCGAGAACGGTGCGGGCAAGAGCACCCTCATGAACGTGCTGTACGGGCTGTATCGGGCCGACGAGGGCGAACTGCTCATCGACGGGCAAGCGACCCAGTTCTCGTCACCAGCCGATGCGATTGCAGCCGGCATCGGCATGGTGCACCAGCACTTCAGGTTGGTCCCAGTCATGACGGTCGCCGAGACCGTGGTGCTCGGCGTCGAGCCCACCGGTCGTCTCGGATCGCTCGACATCGTCGAAGCGCGCCGCATGGTGCGCGAGGTGTCGGACAAGTACCACCTTGACCTTGACCCTGATGCGATCATCGAAGACCTGTCGGTGGGCGAGAGGCAACGCGTGGAAATCGTCAAAGTGCTCATGCGTGACGCCAAGATCGTGGTCTTCGACGAACCGACAGCAGTACTCACACCGAGCGAGATTTTGGAGTTTTTCGGAATTGTTCGGTCGTTGGTGGCTGCCGGTCGGGGCGTCATCTTCATTACGCATAAATTGAAGGAGGCACTCGACATCGCGGACCGCATCAATGTGTTGCGCCGCGGCAAAGTCGTGGGTGAGGCGCTACCGAAAAATACCAGCGAGTCCGCAATCGCTGAAATGATGGTGGGTCGGGCCGTGCTGTTGGTGGTCGACAAGGTGCCAGCAACACCGCGCGAAGCCATGCTGACACTGACCGACGTTTCCGTTGTTGACCCTGATGGTCGCACCACGGTGGACGGTGCATCGTTCGACGTACGAGTGGGTGAGATCGTCTGTGTTGCTGGCGTGCAAGGCAACGGCCAGACCGAGTTGGTCGAAGCCATCGCGGGTATGCGCCGCGTTGCTGGCGGATCAATCTCACTCGGTGGAAAGAACATCACGGGTGCTTCGCCGCGTGAACGACATGCTGCGGGAATGGCTCACGTTCCCGAGGATCGTCAGCGACAGGGACTGGTGACCGAGTTGTCAATAACCGAAAATCTGGTGTTGACCCGCTACCACGACGCGGAGTTCTCGCAGGGTATTCGAATGAAGTGGGACGTCGCCAACGCCAAGTCGCGGGAACTCGTTGCGGCCTACGACATTCGTACGACCGACCCGTCGCAACCTGCCTCGACGTTGTCCGGTGGGAATCAGCAAAAAGTGATCGTCGCCCGCGAGTTGAGTCGCGAGACGCGTGTCGTGGTTGCCGCCCAGCCAACGCGTGGCATCGACGTTGGTTCAATCGAATACGTGCATGCGCAGATCGTCAAGGAACGTGATGCTGGTCGGGCGGTGCTGGTCGTGAGCACCGAACTCGATGAAGTGATGTCCCTGGCTGACCGCGTGCTGGTGATGTATCGCGGGAAGATCGTGGCGGATGTCGACCCGAAAAAGGTGAGCCACATGGACATTGGTCTGTACATGGCGGGCTCTCGACCTGCAGGAGCGGTGGCTTCATGAGCGAAACACTGAAGTCACTGAGGTTCACCCTGCTTGCGGTCGTCGCGGCGTTGTTCGTGAGCGCGTTCATCATCGTCATCACCGATATCGAAGCGCTCGGTGATGGCGACTTCGGTAAAGCCTTCAGCACGCTGGGGTCCGCCTATTGGGGTCTCTTCAAGGGTTCGTTTGGCTCGTTGCGCGCGATCTCAAACACAATCACGGGTGCCACGCCGCTGTTGCTGGCTGGTCTGGCCGTCTCGGCGGCCTTCAAGGCGGGACTATTCAACATCGGGGCCACCGGCCAGATGCTGGCGGGTGCAGTCACGGGTTTGTTCGTCGGGTTTGCGTTTCAGTTGCCAGCAATCATTCATGTGCCCTTTGCTCTATTGGCCTCGGCTGCCGGTGGTGCTGCGTTCGGGGCGATTCCTGGTGTGTTGAAAGCGCGAACCGGTGCCCATGAGGTGATCACCACGATCATGTTGAACGGCATCGCCTCGTTCACCGTGTTGTGGCTGTTCAAGACGGAGTTGTTCAAACGCGAGGGTCGTGACGACGCGATCTCGAAATTCGTCGAGGACTCAGCGAAGTTGCCCAAGCTCTTTGGTTTCATGGGCAACCGCATCGACCTACTTGCCCACACGGGGTTCATCGTTGGGTTGCTCGCCACCTTCGCCTTCTGGTGGCTCTTGCGCAAGACCACGCTCGGCTTTGAGATGCAGGCAACTGGTTTCAATCAAGAGGCGGCGCGGTACGCCGGCATGAGGACCAAATCGCTCATGGTGGTGTCGATGGCGATTGCGGGTGCCTTCGCAGGTTTGGCGGGTGGCTCGGAGGTGCTCGGTCTGTACGGCTACGCCAGTTCGAGCGTGGCTGGCGAGATCGGTTTTGACGCCATCGCCGTCGCGCTGCTGGGTCGGTCGACTCCGGTCGGAACGCTCGTGTCGGCATTGCTGTTCGGTGCGTTGCAGGCAGGTGGTCGTCAGATGCAGGTAGACACCGACGTGCCGATCGATCTCATCATCGTGCTGCGCGCACTCATCGTGATGTTCATTGCTGCACCGCTACTCGTGAAAGCCATGTTCCGAGTGCGAGGCGATGCCACATCATTCGGCCAAACATTTCGGGGGTGGGGCGGATGAGTACACCAGCAACGCCAGATCTCGTCGTTTCCGCTGAGCAGCGCAAACGTGCGCGCAGCGTGGGCATCGCCTATTTGGCGTTGGCGGTGGTGTGCTTCGTCGTATTCACCCGCCGCGCAGGCGACGCCGGCTTCAAGATCTCCGAATCAAGTCAATTTACCTTGCCGGCCCAGGGCTTCGGGTGGGTGCTGGGCATCGTGCTGATCGCCGTTGCAGCGGGGCAGCTGCTGCGTGGTTTCGGCAAATTGTCGAACGTGGTGTTGGCACTGGCAACCGCGGCATTCTTCATGAGTTTCTTGGCGTGGGCAGCAGCGGGAGACTCGTTCAGCTTCGTGGGAATGTTGCAAGACACGGTGAGCCGCAGTGTGCCGATCACGCTCGGCGCCATAGCGGGAATCCTGAGCGAACGTAGTGGCGTCATCAATATTTCCATCGAAGGCATGCTTCTCGCGTCGGCGTGCACGAGCGCCATCGGCGCGTCACTCACCAACCTTTGGCTTGGAACGTTGGTCGGCATCGTGACCGGGGTTGCACTTGCGGCGGTCTTGGCGGTGATGTCGATCCGGTACAAGGTTGATCAGGTCATCGTCGGATTCGCCATCAATTTCTTTGCGCTCGGGGTCACGTCGTTCATCAGTTTCCGTGTTCTCGTGCCGAACCGCGACACGATGAACAACCTGCTGCCCGTGATGCCGATACGTATCCCGCTGTTCGCCGACATCCCATTTTTCGGTCAAATCTTGTTCGATCAAACGATCTTCGTATATTTTTCGTTTGCCGCAGTGGCCCTGGCGACTTGGGGTTTGTATCGCACCAAGTGGGGCTTGCGCACGCGGGCCATCGGGGAGTATCCACGGGCGGCGGGCACCCTCGGTGTTGATGTCAACAAACTGCGCTACCGAAACCTGCTGCTCGCTGGTGCAGTTGCCGGCGTTGGGGGTGCCTGGTGGCCGATCGGCATCGTCGGACGTTTCGATCAGAACATCACGAACGGTCGCGGTTTCATCGCGCTCGCTGCGGTCATCTTCGGCCGCTGGCATCCCGTCGGCGCAATGTGTGGCGCCTTGGTGTTCGCTCTTGCAGAGGCGGTTCGTCTGAAGATCGGCAACTTTGACACCGGCATTCCGAGCGAGTTTCTCATCATGGCGCCGTATCTGGTGACCCTCGTAGTGGTGGCTGGTTTCATCGGGGCGAGCCGTGCGCCGAAGGCCGCTGGTCAGCCCTACGAGGATCAGTAGGGGCAGGTCACGATGGGCAGCACGGGTACCACAACACCACACTTTGGGTTCCGCGACAAACGGGTGGTCGTCACGGGTGCTGCGTCAGGGATCGGCCACCGGGTGGCCGAGCTGTTGCTCGAGGCTGGCGCAAAAGTGATTGCGCTCGATCGCAATGCCGTTGATCTGCCAGTCGATCAATTTGTGACTGTTGATTTCACCAACCCCGCATCAATTGACACTGCCGCCAAGGCGATTGCCGGCGAAGTAGACGTGTTGTTGAACATTGCCGGCGTGCCAGGCACCGTTGAGCCTGCAACCACGATGCGCGTCAACGTGTTGGGGCTGCGAATGCTCACCGAACTGCTCGTGTCGCGCATCAATCGCGGGGGAGCCATCACCAACGTGGCGTCGATTGCCGGCGCCCAATGGCAGGCCCACCTCGACGAGGTGCAGCGACTGCTCGCCACACCCGACTACGACAGCGGTGTGGCATGGGTGGGCGACCACCCAATGGATGGCAAGCGGGCCTACGACTTTTCCAAGGAGTGCGTCGTGGTGCTCACCAAACAGCACGGCAGGTTTTTGCGCGAGCACGGCGTGCGGGTCAACTCGGTGAGCCCGGGCCCCGTGCACACACCGATTCTGAAAGACTTTCGTGCATCAGTCGGGCCGATTCTTGACCTGGTCACCCGCGAAACCGGTCGCGATGCGACCGCCGACGACATCGCGCGAGTGCTGCTCTTTGTATCCGACCCCGTGTTGCAATGGCTGAATGCCACCGACGTGCAGGTGGACGGTGGGTTCATGAGTGGGCTCGTCGGTGGCTGGGTAAAGCTCGGCGCCTAGTCGACACGGCAAGTGGCTCGTAGCCTTGCGGGGGTGACAAACACATCGCACCTTTGGTATGCAGCACGCACCAGCGTGGAACAAGTGGAAGAAGGTCGTGAACTGGCCCCGCGTTTTGACGCTGATGGGCTGATTCCGGTGGTGACCACTGATCATGAAACAGGCGAAGTATTGATGGTGGCCAACATGAATGCCGAAGCCTTCGCCAAAACCATCGAACTTGGTGAAGCCGTGTATTACAGCCGCAGCCGTAAACAGTTGTGGCACAAAGGTGCCACGAGTGGCTTGGTGCAAAAGGTGCGCGAGATTTTGGTTGACGACGACCAAGACGCCGTGTGGTTGCGGGTCGATGTGCAAGGTGGGGCAAGTTGCCACGTGGGATATCGCTCGTGCTTTTATCGCAGCGTGCCGATTGCACCAGCGACGCAAGGCCCACTTGACATGAAGTTCACCATCACCGAAAAAGTGTTCGACCCGCAGGTCGTCTACGGCAACGCGCCGAACCCGACAAAGCTCTAGACGCTTTGGGTTGGGCGCGCTACGCGGCTTCGTCTTTGAATCGCTACGCGCCTTTCGGCCGGAATGCGGCGAGCCCGCCGCCCACTTCTAACCTCGCGCCACCAATAAGGTCGACGCAATAAGGAATCGCCGGTAGCACCGCGGTGAGGCAGTCGGCAATTGCCGACGGCTTGCCTGGCAGGTTCACGATGAGTGAAGCACCGCGAATGCCGGCAGTCTGCCGCGACAAAATTGCCGTCGGCACCACTTGTAGCGACACCGCCCGCATGAGTTCGCCGAAACCAGGCATCATCTTGGTGCACACCTGCTCGGTGGCTTCTGGGGTTACGTCGCGTGGTGCGGGGCCGGTGCCACCCGTGGTGACGATCAGGCTGCAGTGCTCGAGGTCGGCCAATTCGCACAACGTGCGCGCAATGGTGTCGACATCATCGTTGATGACACGAGCAACCGCCTGCCACTCGCTGGTGAGATGAGCGGCGAGAAACTCATGAATCGCTGGGCCACCTTTGTCTTCGTATATGCCCGCTGAGGCACGATCGCTCACGGTCACAATGCCGATGCGCGCCACCGGCGACACTGCACCGTCTGAGGTGGGCATCACCAATGGATTCCACGCGGAGTGTTGTGCATGCGCCCGAACGAAACTTTGCGAAAAAAGGCTTTACGAATCTGACGGACGCCGTAGCGCGCTGACATCTTTGATTGCGCGGCTCGCGACACACTGGTGACACGCTCAACTGACTGCCGTACCAGCGTGACGAGTTGTGTTTCGGATGCACTCAAAATGTAGGGCTCCACGGTGGCCGCAAACTCCCGGCGCTCGAGACCGAACGTGTCGTAGTCGCTTTGGTACACGGCCATCAGGCGCTGGGCGGTTGCAGCATCACAGACGCGATCCAGCGGAACCCCGATGCTCTCGTTGTGGCGGTGGGGCTGGATGTCTTTGCCTGAGCGCTCGCGCAGCAGGGCAGCGATGCTGTCAACACCGCCAGGCTGGCCAACGTGCGCGAGCATGTCAAACTTCACAAAGTCAGGGTGAAGAACCCGCGATTGCGGCACGAAGTGGTGGTCGTGCATGAACGCTTCGGTGTGATGTTGCAACGCGTTGGAGAACAGGGCAAAACTCGCGGTCATATTGATACAACCGTCTTCAACTACGTCGGGTGACAACTCAAAGCCTCGATCGGTACGCCCTGGGGCACGCATGAAGATGCGGTTTTCCCAGGCTGAATACGCTCGGGCAATCGGGTCGCGCAGTGCAGCAACACGAGTCCACTCGGGTGACTGAAGCATGGCTCGGGCTCTATCAGGTGGCAACTCGGTGAGTTTTTGTAGCCCACTCACATGTCGATTGTGAATCGTCTGGCTGCGATGCATATTGGCGGCCAGCAGTCGGGGTATCGCTTCGGTGTTGAGCGTCCCTTCGGCTTCGGCGAGCATCCATTTGATGGTGGTGCACGCCACCTTGGTGGTGGGGAAATACACGATTTTCAGATTGGGCGCCACTAATGCGGATCTGGCAATCACGCTGAGAGGCGGCATCGCACCGAGAGGGGTTTTGTTGGGCATGATCGGCTACTTATCCAGAATCCGGTAGTCGCGGAAGGCACGCCCGCCAGTGGCACGGCGCACCACTGCTTTGCGAATCTGGCGCAACCCGTAGCGGGCCCCAGCTTGTGTGGTTGACGCCTGCGACACGCTGAGCAAACGCTCCATCACGCCGCGCAGCTGGTACACAAGTTGTGTTTCGGCACTGCTCAAGAGGAATGGTTCGAGAGACGGGCGAAATTCCCGTTTCGGGAAGCCAAAGGCATCAAAGTCCATTCGGTACACCGCCGCGATTCGGTCGGCGGTTGGCTGGTCGCACACATCATGCAGGCTTACCTTCATTCCTTCATTCAGCCGGGTGGAAACGATGTTCTGGCCTGAGCGCTCACTGATGAGTTTGGCCACGCGGTCAACGTCGCCCTTCACATCGATTTGAATGAGCATGTCGTAGTTGATTGCGTCGGTGCGCACGATGTGAGTTTGAGGAAGAAAGTGCTGGTCTTTCATAAAAGCACCCATGTGTTGAATGATCATCTCGGAAAAGAGCGAGAAACTCCCCGCCATATCGATGCGGCCGTCCACGAGAACGTCGCGTGACAGCTCGATGGCTCGCGACAAGTCGCCAGGTGCGCGCCGAAAAATGCGATTTTCCCATGCGGAGTACGAGCGGGCGATGGGGTCGCGCAAGGCCGCAATTCGCACCCAGTCCGGCGACGTGAGGATGTTGTCGATTTCTCGCCATGGTAAATCCATGAGGCGCGGCAACCCGTTGATGATGGGGTCGTGAATGGTTTGCGGTCGCGAGACGTTCGGATTGGTGATTTGATCCATCAAGTCGGGGCGATGCGAACCCTCGGCAGTCGCCAGCATCATCTTGATGGTGCTGCACGCCACTTTGGGCGTGGGGGTGTACATGATTTTCAGCTTCGGTGCGACGACGGTGAGACCACCTATGGCAAGCAAGGACTGGTCAGGAGGAAACGGGTACATCGCTCAGCGGTGTTCGAGAATGGGCGTCATCGGTCAGTTGCCGAGTGCACCGAGCACCCCGAGTTGTCGAAGATGGTCGATGATGCGGCTCACTGATTCTGTCACGCTCTCGCCATCGCGGGCGACCACCAGGTCGGCGGCGACCGGTGCCTCGTATGGCGCATCGACGCCGCTCACCCCGCGCATTTCGCCAGACCGGACTTTGGCATAGAGGCCCTTGGTGTCGCGCCGCTCGCACTCGGCCAGCGAAGTTGCAACATGGATTTCGACGAAGTCGAGCCCGCTGCCCGCATGAGCCACCCGCACGCGGGCACGATCGGCAGCAAACGGGCTGATGATCGGCACAATCGCCACGATGCCCGTGTCGGCAAATAACCGCGCTACTTCGCCTACGCGACGCACGTTTTCGCTGCGATCAGCGTCAGAAAAACCAAGGTTGGCATTGAGCCCGTGGCGCAAGTTGTCGGCGTCGAGCACATACGCCAGCACCGAAGCCTCGAGCAGTTCGCGCGCAACGGCGTCGGCAATGGTGGATTTGCCCGAGCCAGACAAGCCCGTCAGCCACAGGGTGGCCCCGTGCAATCGGTGGTGGCGCCAGCGTTGGTCGCGTGCCACTGCAGGCTCATGCCACACGGGCTGGTTGGCATTATTCATGTGCGCGGCGACAGCAACATGCCAGCGGCACAGGTTTGTCCACTGTGTTCGTCAACGAGGATGAACGAGCCGGTGGCTCGATTGGCGTGATAGTCGTCGTAGAACAATGGGGCAGTGGTATGCAATTCCACTCGCCCAATTTCGTTGAGCGACAAGTTCTGCACGTCGGCCTCGCGATGCAAGGTGGAGATGTTCAGGCGGTACAACACCTTGGTGACTTTCGCCCGCGCCAACTTGGTGGTGTGTTTGATGGTGTAGATGCGATCAGGCTGCAGTGGGGCAGCGTCATCCATCCAGCACAACATGGCTTCAAGCGACTGTGACTGCCGTGGTCGGTTGTTGGGACGACAAATCATGTCGCCACGGGCAATGGACAAGTCGTCAGCCAAGAGCAAGGTCGCTGCGTCGCCAGGTTGGGCCTGGGTCAACGGGCCATTCGGGGAATCAATACCGGTGATCGTTGTGGTCAGGCCCGACGGCAGCACCATCACATCGTCGCCAACTCGAAATACCCCACCGGCCACGCGCCCCGCATAACCGCGATAGTCGTGGTGCTCGGCACGCTGCGGGCGAATCACATATTGCACGGGAAAGCGAGCGTCGACGCGATTGTCATCGCTGGCGGTGTACACGTTTTCCAGATGATGCAACAAGGTGGGGCCTTCAAACCACGTGAGGTTGGGTGAGCGGCTCACCACGTTGTCGCCTTGGAGTGCGCTGATCGGCAAGAACGTGACATCACGCAAGGTAAGTCGCGAGGCAAACTCCTCGAACTCGCGACGAATGCGATGGAACACCTCGGGTGACCAATCAACCAAATCCATTTTGTTCACACAAATCACCAGGTGTGGCACGCCCAGCAACGAAGCCAACAAACTGTGACGACGAGTCTGCTCGACGATGCCCGTGCGGGCATCCACTAGCACGATTGCCAGATCCACGTTGGATGCTCCGGTGATCATGTTGCGGGTGTATTGAATGTGGCCGGGGCAATCGGCGATGATGAAGTTGCGACTCGGCGTGGCAAAGTAGCGGTAGGCCA
>SYEA01000103.1 GCA_005800965.1 Actinomycetota bacterium
AAGGCATCGGCCTGTGTCGCACCGAGCACATGTTCCTGGCGCCTGATCGTTTGCCTGTGGTGCGACGCATGATTTTGGCCGACACTCCGGCCACCGAAACCGCAGCACTCGAAGAACTGCGCGCGGTGCAAAGACAGGACTTCATCGCCATCTTGCGCGCAATGAGCGGCCTGCCCGTCACCATGCGACTGCTCGACCCGCCGTTGCACGAGTTTTTGCCGCGAGTTGACGAACTCGAAATCAAAGCCGCCACCGTCGGGCTCAACGAAGAAGAGGCGCAACTGTTGTCGGCGGCCAGAACGTGGGCCGAGGTCAACCCCATGTTGGGCACGCGCGGGGTGCGTCTCGGTGTGATGAAACCCGGGCTCTACGCCATGCAAGTGCGCGCGCTCATGGAGGCAGCCGACCAAGCAGCCGACGAGGGTTTGGAGCCGATCATCGAAGTGATGATTCCGCTCACCGTTGCCAGTGACGAGTTGGCGCTGGCGCGCGGCTGGGTGGATGGCGTGTTGGCCGAATTCTCACGGCGACCACGCGCTGCAACTGCGGGCAAACGACCGAAGCGCCCCCAAGTAACGGTGGGAACGATGATTGAAACACCACGAGCAGCCCTGCAGGCACAAGAGCTGGCAGCCCATGCCGACTTCTTTAGTTTTGGCACCAACGACTTGACCCAAATGACGTTTGGTTTTAGTCGTGATGATGTTGAAAGCCGGCTGATGCCGGCGTATCTGGCAGCCGGGTTGCTCAAGCGCAACCCGTTCGACACCATCGATCAAAACGGTGTCGGTGAACTTGTGGCCATCGCAGCCAGGCGAGGTCGCAAGACCAAACGCAAACTCAAACTCGGTGTGTGTGGCGAGCACGGGGGAGACCTCGAGTCAATCGACTTCTTCTACCGAACTGGTTTGGATTATGTGAGCTGCTCGCCGTATCGGGTGCCAATCGCGCGCCTGGCAGCCGCACAGGCGGTTATCGGTGGTGTGAAGAGCGCCACGACCTAAGGCCAGAGCGCAGAGTCACGACGGCGATGGCCACACAACTAAACTGAAGAGATGATTGGTTCCGTTTTCGGGCTAGTTGTAGGTGCCGGCACAGGGTCAGAAAACTTCGTTGATGTAAACGTGCCGACCTGGGCTTGGCCAATGCTCGTCGGTGTGATCGCCACAGCATTGCTGGTGGATCTTTTGGTGTTTCACCGCAAAGCGCATGTTGTCGACATCCGCGAAGCTGCACTCGAAAGCGTCGTGTGGGTCGGGCTTGGGCTGGCGTTCACGGGCGTCATTGCTTGGATGTTTGCTGACCAGGGTCAAGCTGGTCCGGCAGCAGTGGAGTATCTCAGCGCGTATCTGATTGAAAAGAGCTTGTCGGTTGACAATGTTTTTGTCTGGGCAATCGTGTTTTCGCACTTTGCCGTACCCCGTGAATATCAACATCGCACGCTGTTTTGGGGAATCTTCGGTGCGCTGGTCATGCGATTCGTCTTCATTCTCGTGGGAACAGCGGTGATCAATCGCTTCAAGATTTTGCTCTTGGTATTCGGGTTGTTTCTCGTATACACGGGTTGGAAAATCTTGCGTGGCAAAGATGAGCACAGTGACCCAAACGACACGCGGACCATGCGTCTATTTCGTCGTTTCGTGCCGTCAGTCGAGCACTACGACGGCCAGAAAATGTGGACTCGTGTCAACGGCAAGCGCTTCGCAACACCGCTGTTGGCAGTCTTGGTAATCATTGAAGTGACTGATGTCGTTTTCGCAGTGGATTCCGTGCCGGCTGTGTTGGCGGTAAGCCGTGAGCAGTTCATCGTCTTTGCCTCAAATGCCTGGGCGATTCTGGGCTTGCGAGCATTGTTTTTCTTGTTGGCTGACATGCGCGAGCGGTTCGTCTACATGCCGCATACGATTTCGGCCCTGCTCATTTATGTGGGCGTCAAAATGACCTTGGCGTGGCGGGGGTTCCACATTCCGGTCGCGATTTCGCTTGGCATCATCATTAGTTTTCTCGTCGTTGGTGTGCTCACATCAATTCTTGCCAACAAACGGCAGGCGCCAAAGCACTAAGACTGGTCCAAACCGGCGAGTTCGCCAACTAGTGTCTCGCGCATGGCCATCGCTGACGACGACGTAGAACGGGTGCGCATGGCGCAGCCAATTTCGGCGGTCATCGGCAACTATGTCGCGCTCAAGCGGGCGGGCCGCAATTTTCTCGGCCTCTGCCCGTTTCATGGCGAAAAGACCCCGTCGTTCAACGTGCGCGACGAGACCGGTCGCTACAAGTGTTTTGGTTGCGGTGCATCTGGGGATGTGTTCAAGTTCGTGCAAGAAGCCGAACGGATGGATTTCGTCGGTGCCATCGAGCACCTGGCTGCCAAAGCGGGCATCACGCTTACCTACACCACGGGTGGGCCGTCGCCTGATCGTCAGCGCAACAAAAAGTTGTTGGAAATCATGGAGCAAGCCGTCGAGTGGTATCACCAGCGGCTACTCACCGCACCCGACGCCAAAGATGCTCGCGAGTACCTGCGCACGCGCGGGCTGAGCGGGGATGTGGCGCGACAATTCCGGCTCGGCTGGGCACCCGACGCCTGGGACGCACTCAGCAGTGAATTGGGTGTGGGTGTCGAGTTGCTGCGCGATTGCGGCTTGGCATTCACCAACAGTCGCGGGCGATTGCAAGACTCGTTTCGCGCGCGCGTGATGTTTCCCATTTTCAAAGATTCGGGTGAAGCAGTGGCATTCGGTGGGCGAGTGTTGCCAGGCAGCACCGACCCCGCGAAATACAAGAACTCTGCCGAGTCAAAAATTTATGCCAAATCCAAAACGCTCTACGGTTTGAACTGGGCCAAATCTGATGTGGTGAAAGCCGACCAAATCGTGGTGTGCGAGGGTTACACCGACGTGATCGGTTTTCATCGCATCGGGTTCACGCGTGCCGTGGCCACTTGCGGCACTGCTTTGACCGAAGACCACGTGCGGTTGATGAAACGATTCGCCAACAATGTGGTGTTGGCGTTCGACGCCGATGCCGCTGGTCAGGGTGCTGCCGAGCGGTTCTATGAGTGGGAGCGCAAGATTGATATTCAAGTCAAAGTGGCGCGTCTGAGCGGGGGTAAAGACCCGGGCGATTTGGCGGACAGCGACCCGCAAGGTCTGCTGGCTGCAGTCGAACAACCCGAAGCCTTCATGGCATTTCGCGTGCGACGCGTGGTCGACGGTGCTTCGTTGGCGACGCCTGAGGACAAGCGGCGGGTCATGGATCGGGCGTTGGCAATCATTAACGAACATCCCGATGTGCTCATTCGTCGCGACTACGCGATGCAGCTGGCAATCCAATTGGGCTACAGCGAAAAACAAGACATTGATGACATCGTGCAAAAAGTCGACCGCCAACTCCAAGCCAAACGGGCGCGTAACGATGGCCAGTCGGCGGCGCCGGTAGCCAACCGAGAGAACGGCGAATTCGTCATTTTGGCATTGATGATTCACAAGCTCGACGAGGTGTCGGGCATCGTGTCGGAAGAAGTGTTTGCCGACGACACACACCGGCGGGTGTTTAAAGCACTCCTGGCGCATCAGGCCAAGCCCGAACTGGCCGAAGTTGACCTCGACCCCGATGCCAAAGAGCTGTTGTCGCGGGTGCTGGTGTTCGACGCAGCCCTCGATGCCGACCCACGCGTTGAAGGGCTCAATTTGTTGCGTGCTGCCGTGCGCCGCGAACTCAAGCGCCGAGTAAGCAACACCACGGTGGAGGTCATCACTCGTGATCGCATCATCAAACAGAAGATGGACACATTGAGCGGCCGCGATGTGCGAGACTCTGACGTGACGGATTTATTGATGTGGCTGTACGACGTTTGTTCAACGGTGGAGGCGTAGACACCCAGTGAGGCATCCGCGTATTTCCGGGGGCGATTCGCCCGACACGGTTCGGCAGTATCTCAACGAGATTGGCCAAGTGCCGCTCCTTACCTCGGCCGACGAAAAAGTCTTGGGTAAAGCGGTGAAAGATGGTCAAGTGGCCAAGTTGCAACTCGAGGCCGGCAAGGGCAAGCTCACGGCTGCAGACCGTAAACGTCTGCGCGATGAGATCAAAGAGGCCGAGAAAGCCAAAGACCGCATGGTGCGTGCCAACCTGCGACTCGTGGTGTCGATTGCCCGCAGGTATGACCGCAAGGAACTTCATCTGTCGGACCTCATCCAGGAAGGCAACATCGGGCTGATGCATGCCGTGGATAAGTACGACTACGAAAAAGGTTTCAAGTTTTCCACCTATGCCACCTGGTGGATTCGCCAGTCAATGACCCGAGCCATGGCCGACCAGGGTCGCAACATTCGTATTCCTGGACACATGATGGAGGTCGTCAACCGGGTGCAGCGCTCAGAGCGCGAACTCACCGCCGAACTGAAACGTGACCCAACGCCCGAAGAAGTTGCTGCACGCTGCGACATCACCGTCGAAAAGTTGTTTGAGATTCAACAACTCACGCTCTCCACGGCCAGCCTTGACGCCCCGATCGGGGTCAACGTCGACGATTTGACGGTGGGCGAAACCTTGGCGAGCCCCGATGCTGCCGACCCGCTCAACGAAACCGTGCAGCGTGAACTGGTGAATCAAATTGAGAAGTCGCTCGATGGCCTGCCCGAACGCGAGCGTCGCATCATGTCGATGCGATTCGGCTTGGGCGAATTCATCGGCAAGCAGCACACGTTAGAAGAAGTCGCCGAAAAAGAAGACATCACCCGCGAGCGAGTGCGTCAAATCGAGCAAAAGACGCTGGCTCGCATGCGCCACCCACACAACAACAGCGGGCTGCGTTCATTCGTAGAAGACGAGTAGCCTGACGAAGCCTTTCCGGGGTAGCTCAGTTGGCAGAGCAACGGACTGTTAATCCGTTTGTCGTGGGTTCG
>SYEA01000104.1 GCA_005800965.1 Actinomycetota bacterium
GACGAGCAGTATCAGCGACTGGTGGCTGCAACCGTGGTGCATGCGAAACCTCTGACCAACGCACTCGGGCCGAACTTCCGTGACGTGCTCACCGACGAACGGGTGACCGAAATCTTCCGGAGAATGTAGCCATGCCTGGCTTCGAAGTAATCGGTGCTGAAGAGCAGGCAGAGATCAACGATATTTTTGCGAGTGGTGGTGTGCTGTTTCGGCACGGGTTTGATGCATTGCGCAACGACTGTTACAAAGTTCGGGATTTCGAGGCAGCGTTTGCCTCATACATGAATGTGCCGCACGCACTAGCGGTGAGTTCGGGCACTGCTGCACTGAGAGTGGCACTTGCCGTACTTGATTTACAACCCGGCGACGAAGTCATCACTCAAAGCTTCACGTTCGTGGCAACTGCCGAAGCGATCATCGAGTCGCGCGCGGTGCCTGTGTGCTGCGAGGTTGACGGCACGTTGAATATGGATCCGGCCGATCTTGAACGTCGTATTACACCTCGCACTCGCGCTGTGATTGCAGTGCACATGTTGGGAACCCCCGCTCGACTGCGAGAAATTTCTGCAATCTGCCAACGTCATGATGTTGTATTGATTGAAGACGCTGCCTGGGGCTGCGGTGGGTCGCTCGACGGTCGAGCACTTGGCACCTGGGGCGCAATGGGCACTTTTAGTTTTGATTTTGCCAAGACCATGACTACCGGAGAAGGTGGCATGATCGCGTTTCGTAATCGCGGTGATTATGAACGGGCCGCAGCCTGGCACGACCACGGGCACGAAAACAACCCCGCGGTGCCGCGCTGGGAAGACACACGTTCGGGCAGTGGCTTCAACTTTCGGATGACCGAACTGCAAGGTGCGGTGGGGTTGGCACAGTTACGCAAGCTCGACGATGTAGTGCTTCATCAGCAAAAGAATCGTGATGCAATTTGGCGATCCATCAGTGACCTGCCAGGAGTGGCGGCTCGTGATGTGCCAACGGGGTCCATCGAAACTGCAGATGCGTTGGTGTTCGAGACGCCATCACCTACCGTGGCCCGCGAGGTGCGGGCACGACTGGTTGCTGCAGGCTTGGCCACAAAAATTTTGCCGGAAGCAGTCACCTGGCACTTTGCTGGAACATGGTCGCACATGCCCGAATTAGTTGCCCGGCATGGTGACCTGAGCAAGGCGTTTCCTGCGACAGCGGCGCGGTTGGCTCGGTGTGTTTCGTTGCCCGTCACCGTAAACATGGATGAAGGTGTGCCTGCTCGCGTGCGCGCAGCCATCACCCCAGTTCTGGCGTAGGCGGAGTCGTAGCGTGAATGCCATGTCAACCAGCACGTTGGTGTCGGTCATCGTGGCGGCGCATAACGAGGAGCGTTACCTCGGTCGTTGCCTGCGCTCGCTACTTGCACAGCGGTTTGAACGCAGCCGTTATGACGTGATCGTGATTGATGACGCCAGCACCGACCGCACATCGGCCGTTCTGGCAACATTCGGCGACAGCATCACCGTGTTGCGCAATGAAACCAATCTGGGTCTGCCAGCCAGTTTGAATCGGGCAATCACCTCTACGCACTCCAAGTTCATCGTGCGAGTTGACGCAGACGACTATGTCAATAGCGCATTCTTGGATGTGATGTACATGTTCTTGGCGGACAATCCACAATTTGATGCAGCGGCCTGTGACTATTTATTGGTGGATGACCGCGAAGAAGTCATCTCACGCCGCGATGCAATCAAAGAGCCGATTGCCTGCGGCATCATGTTTCGCACCGAGCAGTTGATTGACATCGGGTTGTATGACGAGTCGTTCCTGCGTCACGAGGACCGCGACTTGCGACTGCGATTTCTCGATCGGTACACGATTCACCATGTGCCGTTACCGATGTATCGCTACCGCCGTCATGAAGACAACATCACCAATGACACAGTCGAAATGGCACACCACGAACGCCGTTTGCGCGACAAACATCAGGGGCGAACCGCGTGAAATCGGCAAGTATGCAACTGGGTCGCGTCACCGTGAGCGCCGGCAGTGAGCCGTATCTGATTGCTGAAATTGGGGTGAACCACGAGGGTTCGCTTGATCTTGCCAAACAACTCATTGATTTCGCCAAACAGGGTGGGGCGGATGCGGCCAAGTTTCAGACATATAAAGCAGAGACACTGGCCTCGAAACACTCACCTGCGTATTGGGACACAACGAAGGAAGCCACGCTGAGCCAGTACGAATTGTTCAAGAAATATGACGCGTTTGGCCCGGCGGAATACAAGCAGCTGGCCGAGCACTGTGCACGTGTGGGCATCGAGTTCATTTCCACACCATTTGACGACGAAGCTGTCGACATGTTGGCGCCACTCGTGGCATTTTTCAAGATTGCTTCGGCAGACATCACCAATACGCCGTTGTTGCGCCGTGTAGCGCGCACGAAAAAGCCGGTCATTCTTTCAGTGGGTGCCTCAACGATTGATGAAATTGATGGTGCGCTCGCCACACTGCGGGCTGCTGGCGCAACTCAGATTGCGTTACTGCATTGTATTTTGAATTATCCGACTGCAGATGAAAATGCCAATCTGCGTATGTTGGGTGACCTCGCGGTGCGGTATCCCGAATGTGTACTGGGTTATTCGGATCACACCACGCCCAAGCCTGGCTTGCCGTCGCTCGTGGCGGCCTGGTTGCTGGGGGCAGTCATCTTGGAGAAGCACTTCACACACGACACAGCGTTGCCAGGCAACGATCACTATCACGCGATGACCATCGACGACGTGCGGAGTTTCCGCCTGGAGATTGCCCGAATTTCTCCCCTATTGGGTGAGCGGGCCAAGCAGCCGATACCCAGCGAAGAGATTGCTCGACACAATGCCCGGCGCAGCATCGTGGTTGCCCGTGACCTTCCAGCAGGCCATCAACTCAGCGAGAGTGACATCACCTATAAGCGTCCGGGTACAGGAATCAGCCCACTTTCATGGGATGACGTCATCGGTATGGTGACAAATCGGGCGCTGGCTGCTGATGATGTGTTGCAGTGGGCAGATCTCACCAACGCATGACGCGCACAGTTGCCGTTGTGCAGGCACGGGTAGGTTCTCGCCGTTTCCCAGGAAAGATGCTTGCAGTCCTCGGCGAGCATTCACTACTGGAATGGGTGGTAACCCGAGTTGGTCAAAGCGACGCGATTGACCGGGTAGTTGTTGCGACGACGCTCGAATCGCTCGATGACAACATCGTTGCCGAATGCGGTCGCTTGGGTGTGGACGTAGTGCGCGGCTCTACGGATGATGTACTCGACCGATTCATGGCGGCCCTTGACGATGATGAGTGCGACACTGTTGTGCGGGTTTGTGCCGACAACCCATTTGTTGATGCAAGTTGTATTACTGCTGTTATCGATGAACATCGGTCAACGGGTGCCGATTATTCGTTCAATCATCGGCCGTTTGGTGCTTGCAACTATGCCGATGGCTTCGGTGTCGAAGTAATCTCGCGAGTTTTGCTCACCGAACTAGACAGTCAAGTTTTGTCGGCTGAACATCGCGAACACGTCACCCTGGCGATTGCCGATGGGTCGGTGAAGGCACACGTGCATGGCTGTGAGGCACCACCAGCCTTGGCTCGGCCTGAGCTGCGGTTTGATGTTGATGAGCCACACGATCTGCAGCACCTCCAAACCCTTGTGGGGTTTGCCCGACTGCATATTGGGAGTAGTGCCGCCGAAGTTGTAACGGCTGAAGATTTGTATCGGGCTGCTTACCCATCATGAGAGAATTTCGACCTGATGAAATGGCTGTGGCAATCAAGCGGTCGCGCGAACTCATCCCACCAGCCCTCGACGCCCTGTGCGCGGTAATCACTGAAGTCACAGGTCAGGTGCCCAATCGCGCACAAGTGGAGTATGTGTCGCTGTTTTGGTTGATGCAGATGTGTGACAAGGCAGTGGCAACGAGTGTGTCGACTACGCAGCTGACCTCCGTTGCCATTGAGTCAATGGGGCTCGGGGTGCAGTCGAACCGCTCGCGCATATTTCAAGCGCTGAGTTCACCACGCGCTGCCATCGCAATCGTAGATCCCTATTTGAAAGTCGGATTCGGCAAAGAGCTTTCAGCCGTGCTTCGTGTTCGCAAGAAACTGCGTTGGTCCCACGTGAATGGGAGCCTCCCAGTAGTTGGCGCTGTTAACGCTCAGGCACGATTGGCAGTTGCACATCGGGTGAAGTCGAGCACCAGCCCAGTGGAACGACTGCAGCGAACCGTCGCCCTTACAGCACCAATTGAACTTGTGGAGCAGTACCAGTCATTGGGTGAATGGGCCCAAAATACAAGTACTCCAGCCATGCGGCTGCTGTACACCTCCAACGCACATCAGTCGTCGGTATTCTTTTGCTATCTTGCCTGGGCGCAACGCCGGATGGGCACCAAGATTGCGATCCATCAGCACGGTGGCGGTTACGGCATAGATGAACAACATCTTGGTGAGGACCACGACATTGCGATCAGCGATGTGTTCTACACATTTGGTTGGCAGCGACCAGATCTTGGCGGACGGGTGAGGTCGCTACCGACGGCGATGCCTGAGCGTGCCAAGAAGTCAGAACTAGATGGCTATCTGCTCGTTAGTTTGCCAGTTTTCAAACGGTTTTATCGCCTTCAGGCGTTTCTCATGCCGGCACACATTGATCATGCCGTTAGTGAAACCATTTCGTTTGTCAACGAACTTGTTGCAGGTACCGATCTGTGTGTGCGATCGTCAGGTGCGAATGAGTTTCCGATTAGTCGGCTGGTTGGTGCGCAAGCAAAGATCACGCATGACACCGGCAGTGGTCGAGGTTCGGTCGCAGCCTCACGCGCCAAATTGACGATTCACAATTATCTCGGCACGTCATGGCTTGAGACCTTGGCGATGGACGTTCCGACTGTGTGCTTCTATGACCCCACCATGTATCGACCCAGGGCAGCGGCACAACCGTTTGTCGATGCACTCGTGCGGGTGGGTGTGATACATCATTCGGGCCGAGAGGCTGCAAAGTTCGTCAATTCACTGCGCGGTGACCCGTCATCATGGTGGGGCTCTTCCGAGGTGCAAGAGGCCCGCGAGGCGTTCGTTGCGCGTTATGCCAATTTCAGGGACAACTGGTTAGATGCCTGGCAGGCTGAGTTCGAGTCACTGCTTGCCGAATAGGGATTACAAATTTGGGGTGAGTTGTCCGCGCCGATAGTGGTATCGACACAACAATTCGTAGCGCACAACATCACCGAACAGGGGTTCTTTACGAGTTGTTGAGGTGTCACCAACCATGACTGTTTCACCCTCAAACACGACTTGGTCATTGACGAGGCGTGCATTGTTGGTGGCCCGCGCCCCACACCAGCAGCGGGCTTCCACCTGCATTTCAACACGCTGGTCGGCGATTTCCAGCATGCGACGGGTGCCATCGAACAACAGTCCACGAAAATCAGTGATGAGCCCGAACGAATACACGTCGATACCAAGATCATCGACAACAGTGGCGAGTTCATCACACTGCCCAATGGTGTAAAACTGCACTTCGTCACACACCATGAAATCGAGTGGCATGTGCTCGCGTGCAAGCGCGACAAGGCTGGGAGTGCTGCTGATGTCGACGGCTGGTGACGAGACTCCCAATCGACTCGTGACCTGTGAACCATCTCGGTCAAGCTTGGTGAGCAGCAGTCCGCGTAACCCGCGCGTGGACAAATTGTGGTGAATCTGGAGTGCGAGCGTGCTCTTGCCGGAGCCCATCGTGCCGAAACTAAATCGTAAAGTCGCCATCGTCGTTGTCTAGATGTTAGAAAAACTACGAAGTGGCAATGTGGGGCGCTGCAACCAGTTGTCATCTAGATACGTTGCGGCCCCGTCAATTGCGTGAACGGTATAAGCGTGTCGCGGTTTGTCGCTCGTGTTGGCTGCCGACAGGTGGGGAACCGCACCATCCAGCAAGACCAACGTGCCACGCTTGGCTTCGAGACTTACGAGATGGTCAAGCGGGTAGGGCTCGGGGTCGAGCACGTCGGTAATCGTTGCGGTGCGAGTGTCATTGAGTCGCGAGCGCGTGCGGACAGCCATTCGGTGCCCACCGGGGACTGCCCACATACAACCGTTCTCTCGAGTGGCGTCATCAATGGCAAACCAGAAACCAATGGCGCTGCGTGGCTCGGTCCACAAATATGTGTGGTCAGTATGACAGGTGACTTCACCGCCGATATGTGGTTGCTTGAAGATATACATCGACTGCAGTAGCAGCGGTTGGCTCATGCCGATGTCGTGTGCAACTGCGGCCAGTTCGGGCGTGCGGCTGAACGAGCTGAACACTGGATCAAGGTCGTGCATGGCATGGCCGAGTTTGTTTAATGCCAGATGCGGTTCGGCACGAAGGTTTCCATGTTCGTCAAATGCATCTTTTTCAAAAAAGCAGCGGATCTTTTCGCCACTGGACAAAAAGTAATCGTCACTGGTGTGCTGAGGCTTGCCGTCGGCAGTAAACACGGTTGCCTGCTCGGGCGATGGTACATGTTGCTTGGCAAGCTCCATCGCCCGTTGGCGCAGGGCAAGGCAGCGATCGGCATCGACAAAATCAGGCACGACAAGAAAGCCGTCTTCACGAAACGCTGTGATCTGTTGATCAGAAAGAAAGCGGCCCATACGTGTTTCAGCCATTCGGGTTCGTGAAATTGGATGCCTCGGGAAAGGCATGGGGAAGAATTTCGGTCATCGGCACTGGCACGCCTTCCACTTCCACCAGCAGTGCTGGGCCACCGTGCTCCCACAAGATTTGTCGGCAGCGACCGCACGGCGTTACCGGTGCATCGTTGCCCAACGTGCACACTGCAACTAGTCGGCCACCACCGGAGCGGATGAGTTCGCTCACCATTCCACACTCGGCGCACAACGTGACGCCGTATGAAGCATTCTCGACGTTGCATCCTGTGACGATGCGGCCATCATCAACCAACCCGGCAGCCCCCACACGAAACCTCGAATAGGGAGCGTACGCATGTTGCATGGCCTCACGGGCTGCTGCGCGTAGTGAGTCCCAATTGATGTTTGCCATTGCTGGCAACGATAGTCACTTTGTCGCATAGTGCACTTGGCGCACAAATATGAGTGCCAGAAGGCAAGGGTCTAGCGATGGCGTTCCAGTTCGTGGAGCACGACGGTGCCACCCTTTCGTGCCCACAATCCGGCTCCGGCCTGAGTGAACCCACGGGACAGTCGCTGGCGGTACCACTCACCCGTGCGCAGCGTTGCGTTGAGGTCGGTTTTTGATCGCTCCACCGTATGTTTTGCATCAAATGAGGTGAGGGCGTCGAAATACAAACATGTGCGGGTTGCCGTTGTGAGATTGCGTAGCGCACGAGTTGCGGCTCGATCATCCAGGTACTGCAGCACATCAGTGCAAATCACCAGATCAAATGGTCGCTTCGGGGCCCACTGAGCAATATCGCGACGCTCGTGGCCGAATGTTGCGCAGGCATGTTCGCTTACGTCTGTTGACGTAACACGCACCGCGGGATGCAGAGTGCGATACCAATTGCTCCAGTCACCAGGCCCTGCACCAACCTCGAGCACCGAGCGCACAGGCGCACCCCACCAAGCAAGCATCTCGTGTACTGCCGTGGCGAGATGAGCAATCTCGTCGACAGAGTGAACTGGGCGCGCACCGTAGTAGCGCTCAAAGTAGGCATGGTCAAATCTTTCGTTTCTCACGCCTTGTGTGTAGCAGCAGCGCAAGTAGCCTTCCAACTGTTGTCAACAACGTCAATGAAAGGCGTCTTCCACCATGTCAATTTTCGATGTAAAAATCCAAGGGCTCACCAGTGGCACCGATGTGCTTGGTGGGGTTGCGAACAAGGTTGTGCTCGTGGTGAACGTGGCATCCAAGTGTGGTCTTACACCGCAATACACCGGTCTCGAAGCCCTGCATAACGAGTTTGCCGGCCAAGGGTTCAGTGTCGTCGGGGTGCCATGTAACCAGTTCGGCGCCCAAGAACCCGGCTCCGCCGAAGAGATCACGACCTTTTGTTCCACCACGTATGGTGTCACGTTTCCGCTAACCGAAAAAGTGGACGTCAACGGTTCGGCTCGTCATGCGCTATACGAAAAACTGACAGCAGTACAGGATGGTGAAGGCCACTCCGGGGACATTCGTTGGAACTTTGAAAAGTTTCTCGTTGGCAAAAATGGAACCACTATTGTTCGCTTTGGCCCGATGGTGGCGCCTGATGATGCAGCGCTGCGTGCGGCAATCACCAAAGCACTCAGCTGAGTAGCACCATCATGCGTGTAGCAGCTCTGCAAATGGCAATGTCACCTGAGGTGGCATCAAATGTTGCAACTGCCGAGCGCCTGGTGCGCAGTGCTGCGGCGAGTGGAGCCAATGTCATTTTGATTCCCGAGCTGTTCGAAGGCCACTACTTTTGCAAAGACCAGCATGCTGACGAATTGCAGCGGGCCCAACCAATTGACGGTCATCCAACAGTCACCCATTTCGCACGGATCGCCCGCGAGTTGAAAGTGGTGTTGCCACTGAGCATTTTTGAACGGGCCAACAATGCATATTTCAACACGGTGGTCATCGTCGATGCTGACGGAACAACGCTCGGCATGTATCGCAAGAGCCATATTCCAGACGGGCCCGGTTATTCGGAGAAGTTTTATTTTGCGCCTGGCGACACGGGTTTTCGCGTTTGGCCCACCCGTTTTGGTGTGGTGGGCGTTGGTATCTGTTGGGATCAATGGTTTCCCGAATCAGCACGCAGTATGGCCCTGCTCGGTGCCGATGTGATTTTGTATCCCACTGCAATCGGAAGCGAGCCTCAGAACCCATCGTGGGATTCAAGCGGCCACTGGCAGCGGGCGATGCAGGGTCATGCTGCGGCCAATCTCGTGCCGATTGTCGCCGCCAACCGCACGGGGCGAGAAATTGGTCGACCAACTGAGGTGACGTTCTACGGCTCGTCATTCATCACCGATGCAACGGGGGCAAAAGTCGCAGAAGCAGGACGCGACGACGAGAGAGTGCTCATCGCCGACATTGACATCGAAGCCAATCGGGCAATGCGCGCTGCGTGGGGTTTGTTTCGTGACCGGCGCCCCGAGTTGTATGGCGCAATCACCAGCCTTGACGGCAACACCAAGCGCTAAGCAGTCTCACCAATGATGCGCATGCCGGCTGAGTTCGCACGGCACGAACGCACGGTGATGTGCTGGCCTTCGCGCCACGAGCTGTACGGCGCTCGAGTGCTCGAAGCCAAGCGCGCCCACGCAATTGTGGCCAAAACCATTTCCGGTTTCGAACCCGTGACGATGATTGCTAACGAAAGAGATGCCGGTGAGGCTGCAGCGTTATGCGGAGACACCGTTGATGTGGTGTCGCTGGCTATTGACGACGCGTGGTTTCGCGACAGCGGGCCCACCTACGTTACTGATGGCGCTCAGCGCGAGGGTACCTGCTGGGCTTTCAACGGCTGGGGGAACAAGTTCACTCCGTATGCCAATGACGCCAAAATCGCCGCAAAGTGGCTGCAAACCCAGGGCGAACCAGCGCGTCATATTGACATGGTGTTGGAGGGTGGCTCGATCAATGTTGATGGTGCCGGAACTCTCGTGACCACCGAGCAATGTCTGCTGCATCAGAATCGCAATCCGCATTTGTCGCGCGAGCAGATTGCGGCACGGTTGTGTCTTGAATTGGGCCAGCAACGCGTGGTGTGGTTGCCATACGGGCTCGCCCTTGATGACGACACCGATGGTCATGTTGACAATGTCGCAGCGTTTTGTGACGAAAATGTGGTGGTGCTCCAGGGTTGTGACGACCCGCTTGAGGCTGATTACCAGCGCTGTGCAGCCAATCGCGCCGTAGCCGAAGCAGCAGGGTTGGAGGTCAGGGAGATTCCCGTATTGCCGTTCATGACGGTCAATGATCAACGACTCGTTGTGCCATATTTGAATTTCTATGTAGTGAACGGTGGGGTGATTGTGCCCGTGTGTGGTCACGCTGCTGATGATGACATGATGGCACTCATCGCTGAGTGGTTCCCGAATCGCCAGATTGTTGGACTACACGTCGGTGAGATCTTGGCAGTCGGTGGTGGCGGTATTCACTGCATCACCCAACAAATACCTGCGTTGTAATACCGCCCTACGACAGTTGTTCGCAGGTTCAGACGGGGGCGTCGCACGCACGCAAAGGCAGCACGCGCGTTGGTAATGACGACCACATGTCGTCGAGCAAGGCATCACGCTGGGCAACGTGTTGCGAACTACTCCATAAGTTGTTGCGTTGCAGCGGGTCATTCGCCAAGTCGTACAACTCACCTTCAGTGCCATCGTGCACGGTGCCCGGCAACATGGCGGTGCACACCCAACCGTCTCGACAAATCGTGCGAGCACCGACAATTTTGCCAAAGAGCACGCTGTCCCATTCGGTGAGCACGCGTTCGTGTCCGAGCAGGCGTGCATCGTCGTCGTTGAGCGGCAAGCGCTCTGACTCGGTGTAGTCGGGCCGCTGCAGTCCGGCGATAGATGCAAATGTTGACGCCAACGACACCAGCCCGACAGGTGCTGCGACCCGCGCAGGTGCCACGTTTGCCGATTTTGCTGGTCGCCAAATCAGAGGCAGGCGCATGAGTGAATCCACGTGATACGGGCCTTTGAACAACAAGCCGTAGTCACCCTGCAGTTCGCCATGATCGGTGGTGTACAGCACATCAAGATCGTCGCCCCAACCACGGGCAGTAATCGATGTCATCACACGGCCGATGGCTTCGTCGATTAACTCATTCTCGATGTGAGCCATGGCGTTTACTTCGCGCACGTTGTCCGCGGTGAGTGTTTTGGGCACCCACTTCGATGGTGCCTCGTAGTTCGAAACGAACGTGCCGTCGTACCACATGCGCCAGTGGCGTGGCTTACTGTCGAGCACCCGTTCGCGTTCCGTTGCGTCTTCGATATAGCCGCGCGGTACGTCGAGGTCGCGCCAGTTCACGCGCCCAAGTTCAGATTTGGGTGGGTCCCACGGATGATGCGGATCAGGGAAACTCATCCAGCAGAACCAGTCGGCATCGGCAGGCAGCGACGACAACCAGTTGATGGTCTGATCAGCAACCCACTCGGTGTGATACAGCTCGCGCTGGATGTCGTTGTGCTTCACCTGTGGGGCGTTGGTTTCGCCACCACCAGCGGCGTTCACTTGAAGTTGTTGGTCGAGGACCTGAAAAAACATTGCCGCTGCGGCTGGGTTCTTCTCGCGCAGCCAGCGGGCGTAGTGAAACGGCCCAGTGCCACCGTGTGTGGCGAGTGAAAAATGCTCGAAGCCGCGGTGCGGTGCGGGCAAACCATCTTCACCAATGCTCAGTTCGGTTTCCAAACCGCCCGAACCAATGCGATTTTCGGCGAAACGCAAGAACGGGTCGATGAACGGCTCAAAGTGTGCTTTGCCGATGAGCGCAGTGCGATAACCAGAGCGTCGTAGGTCGCTAGCGATGCTTGGTGCATCGTTGGCGAGGGGCACACCGTTCATCCACACACCGTGCGTGCTCACATGTTGGCCAGTCAGCATGGTGCTGCGCGACGGCATACACACCACATTTTGTGGATGCGCGCGGTCATAGACGATGCCAGTGCGAGCGAGTTCATCAATCACGGGTGTGCGGGCAATTTGGCCGCCGTTGCAACCGAGCGCGTCGTACCGCTGTTGGTCGGTGGTGATGAACAGAATCTTGCGACCCATTACGCCGCTTCCATCATTGTCTTGAGTTTGTGTAGACCTTCGCCGGCTGCACCTGCGATCACCAAAGCGAGGGCCTCTGGCTCCATGTCGGTGGAATACACGACAATCGAGCCACCGTGTCCATCATCCAAAACATCGCAGGTGCCGAGGTGCGAAGTGATCGCCGGGTTGCCCACTATGCGGTATTGGAAGCGGCGCAGCGAATGGTCGTGAGTGATGATGTCTTCTTCGAACACGATGCCACTCGGCAAAGTGATCCAACGTTTCTTGCCTTCCACCCGACAAGTGGTAAGCGGAAACCAGTCGTGTTGACGCGCTAGATCGCCGACAAGTTTCCAGACCGTGTCAGGGTCACGGTCAATCTGCACGTGGCGACGCACCGAACCCATGCGTGAAATGTAGTGGTTAGTCGAGTGCCCAACTGATGTCGGAGAGCCCGGCAGCACGCAGGGCCGCATTGACTTGCGAGAACGGTCGCGACCCGATGAATCCCTGGTGTGCAGAAAGTGGTGACGGGTGGGCAGACTCCACCACGGCGTGGCGTGATAGATCAATGAGTGACTTTTTCTTGCGTGCTTGCGCACCCCACAACACGAACACGACGAACGGTTTGGAGTTCACCACACGAATTACTTCGTCGGTGAATGTCTCCCACCCTTTGCCTTGGTGTGAGCCAGCTTGCCCAGCCCGCACAGTCAAGGTGGTATTCAACAGCAGCACGCCGCGCTGAGCCCATGCCAACAGGTTGCCGTGTGCGGGAATGGGTATGGCAAGGTCGGCGTGCAGTTCTTTGAAGACGTTGGCCAAGGAAGGTGGGGTGGCTACACCGCGTTGCACGGAGAAACACAAACCATGTGCTTGCAGTGGCCCGTGATATGGGTCTTGGCCAAGGATCACCACCTTGGTGTCGGCAAACGACGTGTGGTGGAGCGCGGCAAAGACATCGTTATGAGTCGGGTACACCGCATGCTGCTTACGCTCACTTGCCACGAAAGATTGCAAATCGTGCCAATACGGCTTGTCGAACTCGGCGCGAAGCAGCGGGTTCCAGTCAGTGCTCATCATGCATCACATGACACAAGGTTTTAGAACTTGCTACGAACATGCCACAGGTCGGGAAACACCGGCTGGAACAGCGTTGTGGCGAGATACTCGGCACCGGACGAGCCACCCGTGCCATGTTTGCGACCAATCGTGCGCTCGACCATTTTCACATGGCGGTAACGCCACTCTTGAAGACCTTCGTCGATATCAACGAGACGTTCGAGCACGAGGGCAGCTTCGGGATCGTTTCGGTAGGCCGCGAGCAGGGCATCTTGTACACCGATTTGTGGTTGGTATGCCTCCCGCACATCGGCCTTGAGCGTCTCGACAGGAATCGGATGCTCACGAAGCGAAAGATATGCAAGCGTGTCGTGCCAGATTCCAGGTTGTGATAGCGCGTTGGTTAAGCGCGCATAGTCAGTGGAACCGACCGTAAAACTCGCCAGTACCGACTGATCGCGTCGACCGAGCACGATTTCAAGTTCGCGAAACTGTGCGGACTGAAAACCACTTGCCGCTTCGAGTCGGTTACGGAACGTGCCGAATTGCAGTGGTGTCATTGTTTCCAGGATGTCAACCTGACTCACCAGTGTCTTGAAGATTGTGCGGGCACGACCCAAGGTGGCGAGTGCGTCGTGCGAAGCGCCCCTGCGCAGAAGTTCACCCGCACGCACAAATTCGTGCAGCAATGTCTTGAACCACAATTCGTATGTTTGGTGGATGACGATGAAGAGCAGCTCGTCGTGTTCAGGACCACTCTCGCGGGGGGTCTGCAGCGCCAGTAACTCGGGTACACGAATGTAGGTTGAGTACGTCGTGGCGCGCTGCTGGGCGTCATTTTCGCGCATAAGGTGACACTATGCGACAAAGCAACGGGGAACGGCATGATGGTGACCCCGTCGCAGACTTGTTCGGATTACCCGATGCTGCCGCGCTCGACGCAACTGACCCGTTGGCTCACTATAAGAATGAGTTCGTCATCACCGATAGCGACGTGTGTTACCTGGATGGCAACTCCCTGGGTCGACTACCAAAGCGAACCGTCGACATCGTGTATCGGTATCTGACCGAGGAGTGGGGCAGCGAACTTGTTGCCGGCTGGTCACATTGGATCGATGAAGCACAGCGTGTGGGCGACCTGATTGGTGGTGCAGCACTCGGCGTCGCGAGTGGTCAGGTGCTAGCCGTTGACACGACCAGCGTCAACTTTTATCAATTGTGTGATGCTGCGATTCGAGCACGACCAGGTTGCACAAAAGTCATTAGTGATACGGCAAACTTTCCGACCGACCGGTATGTCCTCGAGGGCTTGTGTGAACGGTACGGCAAGCAACTGGTGCTGATTGACGACGAGTCAGGCGAGGGGTATGTGACACCAGAGACGTTGGCGGCAAATATGGATCGCGACACTGCATTGGTCACGCTGTCAGTAGTGCAATATCGCTCGGGGGCCCTGCACGATGTGCGCGAGTTGACACGTATCGCTCACAAATTCGGTGCACTCGTGGTCTGGGATGCCAGCCACGCTGTTGGCGTCGTTGACCTACAACTTGATCGCGATGACGTAGATCTCGCTGTCGGTTGCACCTACAAATATTGCAATGCGGGGCCAGGTTCGCCGGCTTGGTTGTACGTGAACAAGCATCTCCAGCAGTCGTTACGAGTTCCCATACAGGGATGGTTTGCACAAGAAGATCAGTTTGCGATGGGCCAAGGCTTCGTTCGTGCCGACAACCTCAGGGGGTTTCAGATTGCCAGCCCCTCGATCATTGGAATGCGCTGTATCGAAGCGTCATTTTCAATGATTATCGAGGCGGGACTACCAGCAATTGCTGCAAAGGCCGCGCTCGGCACAGACATGATGGTGCGGCTGCACGATGCGTGGTTGGCTCCGCTCGGTTTTGAGCTCATCACACCGCGTGATGCAACACGCCGCGGTGGTCATGTGACATTGCGGCATCCGGAGGCCAGACAGATTTCAGTGGCGATGCGCGAGATGGTGAAGGTCATTCCTGACTTTCGCGAACCATCCAGCATTCGCCTGGCGATGTCGCCGTTAGCAACGAGTTTTCAGGAAGTGTGGGACGGATTTGCGAGGGTTCGCGATCTAGTGGCAACTGGCCGCTATCGCGAGGTAAGCCTGCCAACAACTCGCGTGACTTGAACCTGCGAGAGAGATGGCGGGTGATCAGCGCCACGCGATGACATCGGGGTAGACCCGCGTCATCGGCTGCTGCACATCCACCCAATCGCCGGCTTGTGGGCACGGGTCTCCGGCAACGCTCAGCATGGTGGTGTGCATGTGTGGCGGCTCGAGCATTGCTAAGCGTTGACGAGCGAAGTGAAAGGGGCTGCTGCTATCGCCAAGCGCACCAACATCGCCGAGTGGGCCAACACCGTGACTCGATCCGCAACCCACCATCACGAGACGAGTATTTGCACCAGTTGGAATCTTTGTTGCCCGATAACCAGCGGTGCCAAAGGTCGTGGTGCGAACGGCAATCACGTCAGTGTGCAGCGCCACCATCGACTTATCACCCAGCCACAATTGGGTGCCAGTGCGCATCACCACATGATGAGCAGTGGATGCGCGAACCTGTTGCACGGCTGTGCCGATATGGCTGAGGTGCAGTGGCAAGTCAGTCGCCAGACCGCTGGCAATTGCAATCGCCTCTCCGGCGTGTGAGTCGTCGCTGCCAGCCAGCGGCAAGTGCACCGACCATGCCACTACTTGGTGGCCCGCAGCCTCAGCGCGCTTGCGCAGGTCGGCGGCGTCGTTTGCTGTGATGCCATAGCGATGCATTGATGATTCGATCTTGATCACGACAGGGTTTGCCACGCCAAGTTGTTTGAGCACACCGAGATCGTGTGTTGAGGTGATGGCAAGTACGGCATCATGACGTGCAACATTGTCGACACCTGTACCAACGGGGGTGAGCACGAATGGCCGCTGTGTTGCTGAAACGTCGGCCAATTCATGCACCGTGCCGACTGCAACATCATCGGATATCGCTTGGGCATGTGGCATAAGTACGGCGCGACCAAAGCCGTAGCCATTGCCTTTAACCACCGGCAACACATCGCCACACGAAGTAACGACATTGCGCACATGGGCATGCCAAGCGCCCGACTCGACGGTGAGTCGCAGCGTCATGCAGTTTTACGGTATCTGGCGCGTTTCAATAGCCAGCGCACGAGTTCGATCACCAATGTGATGCTGAAGGCTGAAACGAAAGCGATGATGAAAGCCAGTGTGTGGTTGTCTTCGAAAGACTTTCCGCCGATGAACCCCAGCAGTGCCGCGTAGTTGCCCCAGATGACAGCTGCCGCCGCAGCCCAGCCAATGAACCAGCGTCGTGGCTGTTTGGTGACACCACACGACAACGTGAGTGCAGTGCGACCGCCAGGAATAAATCGAGCAGTAATCAAGAGGAGCCCACCTCGCTCGTGCACCTGCTCAACTATCTTTGCCATTCGCGCCGCGCCCTTGTCGGTGCGTGTTTGGCGGCGAGTCACCCAGTCGCTTGCTTCACGCCCAATGAGATAGCTCATGTTGTCGCCGATGAACGCGCCAGCGGCAGCGACCATAATTACAAGCGGTATCCACAAATTGCCCAGCCCAGCACTTACGCCACCAATGATGACCAGAGTTTCACTGGGAACAATCGGGAGCACAGAATCGAGCACAGCAATCGCAAAAATAATCAAGTAAAACCAGGGCGACGATGAGAAATCTTTCAGCCAGTCAAACGCGTCATTGATAATGGCGAGCATTATCGCACGCTACAGCGATGGTTCGGTCTTGCTTCGCAGCCGCCGAATGTTCGGAATGTGTTTCACAATCACAAATCCCACCAGCCCGAGCACAACATATAACTCCCAGGGGTCGGCGTCATCAATCAACATTCCGATGGGTGTAGCGATGGTAATCGTCAGAGAAGCAACGGATGCTTTGCGTGTGAGTTTGCTGATGATGAACCAGGAAACAAACATCACCAGGCTGACCTCGGGAAACAAAACGAACAACGCCCCGCCGGCCGACGCCACACCTTTGCCACCGTGAAACTTGCGCATCACCGGCGCGACATGCCCAGCGACGGCACCACAAAGTGCGGCGTAGGCGAGCGGGCCACGTTGCTCGCCACTCACCGCCCAGGCGATGCCCACCGCAATCGCTGCCTTGGCCATGTCTGCCAGAAAAACGGTCATGCCGGCCTTCCAGCCGAGTTCACGGATGACGTTCGAGGCGCCAGGGTTGCCTGAGCCGACCTTGGTGATGTCTCTGCCAAAACGCTTGGCTACCAGTTCGGCACTGGGAAATGTGCCAAGAAAATAGGCGACAAGAACTACGACGACAACAATGACGACTTCAGAAACTTCCACGATTGAGCCTGCTGCGAGTGTAGTTGTTAGCGACACGTTGGATCGTCAGGGGGAAACATACCGAGCCGTTCCTGCTGGGGCACGGGCGGCAGAGTCGTGTCGACCGTATTGATCGAGTCACTCGTTTCGGTTGAGGCCCATGAGTCGAGCATCAGTTGAGCAAAGGGCAAGATGACAAGCGACGCCGTCCGCGTTGATGGTGGTGCGAATGCCGATTCATCACCCTGGGCGACCCGACCACGAAACAGAGCAAAGATTGCTTGCATCGACTCGGTATTGGTTATCGGCATGAGCACCGATTCGCCACCGATACGCCGCATTGACCACTCGACGGTGTACGAATTGACGCTGCTGGTGTTCAGTTTGCGCATCGCTTGAGCGAGGCTCAGGAGATCGCGCGGCGTGAGGCGATCGTCAGTGATGACGCGGCTAAGTGCCACATTCAAGAGTGCGTTTGCGGTGGCAGGGTTGGTGGTGCCGCGGTCGAGTGCGCGCTGCATGGAGCGTCGCAGGAAATCTTGTTGTCGGGTGATACGACCAATGTCACCCGTCGGGTCGCTCAACCACTGCTGCTGCGCTTCATCGAAATAGCGATAGCCCGAACGCGAACGCACATAGGCAAGTGCCTGCGAGCCGCGCAACTCGACACAACCAGGGCCGACTTCACGAAAGCCAACTTGCTCGTCCTTGGTGCGGTAGGCAAATGGAACCTTGACGCCACCAACAGAATCCACAATTTCTTTGAAGGCACACAGATTGACGTTTACATAGTGATCAATCGGCACATCAAAGTTGTCGGCGATGGTGCGAATCAAACGACTTGGGTCCTTGCTATCAAATGCTGAGTTGATACGTGCTTCGCGTGTAGTGCCGGCAATCTTCACCCACAAGTCGCGGGGAAACGACAACACCACCACGTCGTTCACCGTTGGGTCAACACGCAACACCATGATGGTGTCGGAGCGCTCACCGAATGATTCGCGGTCACCGATGCCGCCGCTGGTGCCGTCGCCTTTGTCGGGGCAGGCGCCGTTGTCCGAACCCGTCAGTAGAAAGTTTTTGGCGCGCAGATTGCTCGTGTCGTAAGCCCAGTCTTCTGCCGGTGCACCGTCGGGTGTGGTGGCCGACGTGGTGCCACCATCGATGTTGACGACCAGTCGATCACCAACCTTGTTGTTGGCCCAAACAACGAGAACACCAACAACAACCAAGGTGGTTGCGATAAAAAGATTGACCACCATGACCACCACGTGCGACCGTGGGCGCGGCGGCGTGCGCGACTCGGTCATGATGCGGGTGCGAGCGTGACGGTTACGGCCAGCGAATCACCCGTTGTTATTGCAAAGTCAGCCACGTTGCCGGCATTGACTATGTCGACACGAGCCTGAATGATTGCGGTAGCACGAGCGTCATCGCAGGCGACCACCACATGAGACACCGCGGCGCGTTGCGAAACTTTGGCCTCGGTCTTTGTGCGGCGAATTTCTGACAGCACGCTGCCCACGGTGGCCAGAAAGAACTCGGCATTTGACGTGATATCAGAGCCAGATGCGTCAAGTTCGATACGTGTCGGCCATGCGGCGCGGTGCACGCTGGTGTCGTGCCACCATGACCACACTTCATCGGTGCAGAACGGCATGTGCGGGGCAAACAGTCGTTGCAACACGCTCAATGCTTGGGTGAGTGCGTTGCGCGCCGACAGCGAATCGTGGGCAACGTCGCCAGTGGCTGGAATGCCATCAACACCACCGGCACCATAGGCGCGGGTCTTTACCAACTCCACATAGTCGTCACAGAACCACCAAAAGAACGATTCCGTACGCTCCAGCGCTCGGGCATAGTCGAGTTCATCAAAGGCCGCGGTTGCATCAGCGACCACACCAGACAGTCGCGTGAGCATGGCCTGATCGATCGGCATGCCGACTGCACCGGTCTCGTCGCCACCGAAAGCGAGCACGAATTTGGTGACGTTCAGCAATTTGTTGGCGAGTTTGCCACCAACTTTCATCTGGTCTTCACTGAATGCGGTGTCGACACCGGGGCGAGCCGAAGCCGCCCAGTAACGCACGGCGTCACTGCCGTACTTGTCGAACAGGTCGACGGGTGTCACCACGTTGCCTTTGGATTTCGACATCTTCTTGCGGTCGGGGTCGAGAATCCACCCAGACAATGCGGCGCGCTTCCACGGGATTCCGCCGTGGGCAAAGTGTGAACGCACCATCGTGGAAAACAGCCACGTGCGAATGATGTCGTGGCCTTGTGGTCGCATGTCCATCGGGAAGACCCGTGAGAACAGATCGTCACCATCCACCCAATTCGTGGCGATTTGTGGCGTGAGCGATGACGTGGCCCAGGTGTCCATCACGTCAGGGTCACCGACGAACCCACCGGTGACACCACGCTGGGCGGCAGTGAAACCACTTGGCACGTCGGTGCTCGGGTCGATCGGCAGTTGTTCGCGAGTCGGCACGAGCGGCGCGTCGTGGTCGGGCGTGCCGTCGGCGCCAACGCGATACCACAGCGGAATCGGCACACCAAAGAAACGCTGGCGCGACACGAGCCAGTCGCCATTCAAACCCTGCACCCAGTTGGCGTAACGATGTTTCATGTGGTCGGGGTGCCACGCCATTTCTTCACCACGGCCAAGCAATATGTTGCGTAGCGCCTCGTCGCGACCACCGTTGCGGATGTACCACTGTCGGCTGGTGACGATCTCCAAGGGGCGATCGCCCTTTTCATAAAACTTGACCGGGTGTGTGATCGGCCGCGGCTCGGCCTGCAAGTCGCCCGATGTGCGCAGCAGATCGACAATCGCGGTCTGGGCCTGCTTCGCAGTTTTGCCAGCGAGCACTGCGTAGTGTGCGCGCGCGGTATCAGACACAATCGCAGCGGGCGGCTCGGCGATGATGCGCCCATCGCGGCCGATGATGGCGCGGGTCGGCAAGTTGAATTCGCGCCACCACACCACGTCGGTGAGGTCGCCGAACGTGCAGACCATGGCGATGCCCGTGCCTTTGTCGGGTTGCGCAAGTGGGTGCGGGTACACACCGACCTCCACATCAAACAACGGTGATTGAACAGTTTTGCCAAACAGCGGCGCGTAGCGCGCATCATCGGGATGCGCCACCAAACCGACGCAGGCTGGAATCAACTCAGGTCGTGACGTTTCAATAACCACATCACCGTCGGCCCCGTGAAATGCCACCGTGTGATATGCCCCTGGGCGTTCGCGATCTTCCAATTCGGCCTGTGCTACTGCGGTGCCGAAATCGACGTCCCACAAAGTCGGTGCTTCTTGTGTGTAGGTCTCACCGCGCGACAAGTTGTCGAGGAAGGCCTTTTGAGAAGTACGCCGCGCATGCCTAGAGATGGTCGTGTACAGCAATGACCAATCCACCGACAGCCCGAGGCGACGGAATAAATCTTCGAACACCTGCTCGTCTTGAGCGGTAAGTTCATCGCACAACTCGATGAAGTTCGGCCGCGACACGGGCACTGCACGGTGGTCTTTGGGTGGGTCACCACGAAACGGCGGCACAAAGCCGGGCGTATATGGCAATGACGGGTCACAGGTGACACCGAAATAGTTCTGCACGCGTCGCTCGGTGGGTAGGCCGTTGTCGTCCC
>SYEA01000105.1 GCA_005800965.1 Actinomycetota bacterium
CTTCATCGACCGTGATCAGTATTTGCACGCGCGGCAAACCATGTTGCGCCTGCTGGAGTTGGGTTGCGTGCCGATCATCAACGAAAACGATGCGATCGCCAGCGACGAAATTCGGTTTGGTGACAACGATCGAATCGCTGCCTTGGTGGCCCACAGCATCGACGCCGATGTGTTGGTGTTGTTGACCGACACTGACGGGTTGTACACCGCCGACCCAGCCACCAACCCAGCCGCCGTGCTGATCAGCGATGTGGCAGCCGACGATGAATTGATGTCGGTGCGCGCCGGATCATCGGGTACCACGCGCGGCAGCGGGGGTATGGCTTCCAAACTTGCAGCGGCTCGAATTGCTAGTTGGTCGGGTGTTCGCACAGTGATTGCGCGGGCAACGCGCGCAAGGGTGCTGAGTGATGCAGTCGACAATGTTGCCGACATCGGCACCACGTTTGCCGCCCATGATCGCTCGTTGACCGCTCGCAAACTGTGGATTGCCTTTGCAGCCCAACCAGCCGGAGTCGTGGTGGTCGACGCCGGCGCGAGCGCTGCGCTGGTGACGCGCGGGGTGTCGCTCCTGCATGCCGGAGTGGCCGAGGTGCGCGGTGATTTTGTCGCGGGCGACATCGTAGAAATTGTTGACACATCCAACGCGATTATCGCGCGGGGGTTAGCACGCGTCGGTGCGCGTCAGGCTGCTGCGGCAGCTGGCAAGAAGAGTGCCGAATTGCCTGATGATGTGTCCACCGAGTTGGTGCATCGCGACGACCTCAGCGTGTTCTAGACACGGGTCAGTTTTTGCGAGTCAGTTCCTGTTGTTCGACTGGCGGCTCAAGAGTGGTCGCAAGTCAAGCAACGTCGGTAGCGAGGGCGTGCCATGCCGGTGGTGCAGCAATTGCACGGTGACTACGGCAAACACCAAATACGACATGGCGAACGCCAAGCCCAGCCCGAGCACGTCGTAGCGCGTAGTCAAGAACACGGCAAGTGCGATATTGAGTGCGTTTTGGCCGACGTTGATATAAAACGGTGTGCGGGTATCACTATGGCTATAAAACCCACGCAATGCAAACAAATACAGCGAGAACCCAACCAAGCCAATCGCCAAACCAGTGAGTGCGCGGGCGGTGGTGTCGACTGCCGAAGTGCTGAACTCGCCCCAACCGAGCACGATGCGCACGATGGGCTCGGCCAACAGAGCCATCGCGATACTGGGCGCCAATGTGAGACCCACCGTGAGTCGGGCACCGTTGGTGAACTGCCGTTGAAAATCAACGCGGTTGCTTTGTGCTGCAGCCCGCGCCAACAGCGGGGTGACAGTGGTGGCAATGGTGACGGCGAGCAAGCCATGCGGAAGTTGAAACAGCACCATTGCCTTGGCATAGGCGTCGAGGCGACCCGAGCCAGGGTCAGCAAGGTTCTTCACCACGATGAGGGTGATTTGATTTGCAGCGATATAGCCAATTGCCCAACCCGACAACATGAGCAGCGAACGCACCGCTGGGTGCGTTGGGGCAAAGCGCGGCATCGGTAAGGCGTTGGCTCGCACCGCAGCGACAACCACTGCTATCGACATAGCGGCAATGCCGACGGTGGGCCCGAGCGAGAACCACCAGAACAAACGTGTGCCAACTTCGGCATCGGGCAACCCGACTTGGGTGATGGCTGAGTCAAGACTGATGGCGGCCAACGCCAGGATTGCCACAAGGTTGGCTGCCACCGGTGCCCACGCAGCGGCAAGAAACTTGCCGTGTGCGTTGAGTACTCCGGCAGCGAGCGCATTGAGGCCGTAGAAGAATATCTGAACGAAAAACACGCGAGTAAGCGCGGTGCCAACGTCACGGAACGTGGCTACGTCACCCGTCGGGCTGAGCGAATAGAGGCGAAAGACGAATGGAGCCATAACTATGGCCAAAGCAGTGATTGCTGCCAGAGCCACCATGCTGGTGCCGAACACTGCGGCTGTTGCCGAGCGATCGTTGCGTTCACGGTGAGCAACCAACAACGGAATCAGGGTGGCTGTGAGGGTGCCACCCAGCAACAACTCGTAGATCACGTTGGGAGCGTTGTTGGCAATATCGAAGGCGTCAGCAAGGGCTGTTTGACCGATAACTGCGGCAAACACCGCAATACGTACGAGCCCCGTGGCACGAGAAACCAGCGTGCCGCTGGCCACTGCGAGGTTGCTCGCGAAGTGCGAGCGCTGATTCATCGTGGTCAAATGCTATGCCTAGCGCTCGTGGAGAGGGTGTATTGCTGAGTAGCCTTGCCGCGATGAGCAGCGACTTTGTATCAGTTTCCCAGGTGCGCGACGGACTCAAAAAAGTCAATTATCTTGCCGACGAAGGCATCGCCGGTGTGGTGTATCTGGCCCAGCGGCTGGGCAAGCCTGTGCTCATCGAAGGCCCAGCCGGCACCGGCAAAACCCAGTTGGCCAAGAGCGTGGCCGAACTCACCGGGGCTCGTCTGATTCGCTTGCAGTGCTACGAGGGCTTGGATGAATCCAAGGCGCTCTACGAATGGAACTACAAAAAGCAGTTGTTACGTATTCAGGCAGACAAAAAAAGCGATAGCTGGTCAGATGTGCACGATGACATTTTCAGTGACGAATTTTTGCTGACGCGCCCGCTACTCGAAGCCATTTCTGCACCCGACCCAGTGGTCCTGCTCATCGACGAAGTTGACCGAGTCGAGGTCGAAACCGAGGCGCTGCTGCTCGAAGTGTTGAGCGAGTACCAGGTGTCAATTCCTGAACTCGGCACAATTTCTGCCAAGCAGATTCCGATGGTGTTTTTGACCTCAAACAACACGCGTGAACTCTCCGAGGCGTTGAAGCGTCGTTGTTTGTTCCTGCATATCGACTACCCCGACATGGAACGCGAAAAAGAAATCGTGCTGGCCAAGGTGCCCGACATCAGCGTGAATCTGGCCGACCAGATAGCGCGCATCGTGCGCAGCATTCGCCAGTTGGATTTGAAGAAAGCACCCTCGGTGAGCGAAACACTCGATTGGGCCCGCACCCTCATCTTGTTGGGTGTCGACCACATCGATGCTCAGCAGGCCAAAGAAACCCTGCATGTGTTGCTCAAGTACCAAACCGATATTGCCAAAGCCGCCAAAGAGCTGTCGGTCGACGAGTAAAGGGCGTTATGCCGGTCATCGATTTGATGTCCGGGTTCGTTGCGGAATTGCGGCGAGCCGGGCTCCCCGTCAGCCTCACGGAAAATCTCGATGCCATGGAGGCCATCAAGGTCATCCCAATTGAGGATCGCGACGCGTTCAAATACGCGTTGGGGGCCACGCTGGTGAAAAACTCGTCGCACTGGCGGGTGTTTGAAACCATCTTTGAGGTGTATTTTTCGCTGCGCGGCTCGCAGTACAACATCGTCGACCCGGGCGAAGACCAAGCCGACGAGTTTTGGCGAGACGAACAAGACCAGGCTCAACAGGGTCAAGGCGAAGGTCGCGGAGCAGGTGGCGGAGGGCTTGAGGCGCTCACGCCAGAAGAGTTGGCCAACATGCTTATGCGCGCCCTCATGCAAGGCGACCAAGCGATGATGCGGGCGCTGGCACGCCAGTCGGTGGCTCGCTTTGCTGGCATGGAACCAGGACGCCCAGTGGGCGGGACGTACTACTTGTATCGCACGCTGCGGAATCTGGATTTAGACAACATGCTGGCGAAGTTGTTGGAAGCCAACAAACAATCAAACCAGCGTGAAGCAACCAATCTCGAGCAGCGCCTCACCAAGGACGAATATGAAAGCCGGATTGAGCAGTTCAAAAAAGAAGTTGAGGCCGAGATTCGTCGCCGGTTGGTGGCAGACCGCGGTGCTGAGGCGATGGCCAAGACCTTGCGTAAGCCATTGCCCGAAGACGTGGAATTCATGCATGCCAGCCGCGAAGAAATGCAGTCGCTGAAAAAAGCGCTTTTCCCGCTCACTCGCAAACTGGCTGCCCGGTTGGCTCGTAAGCGTCGTCATGGTCGTAAAGGCCCGTTGGATTTTCGCAACACCGTGCGCCATTCACTGAGCTATGGCGGTGTGCCTGCCGAGCCGAAGTTCAAGTATCCGCGCCCTGCCAAACCCGAACTCATGGTGGTGGCCGACATCTCTGGCAGCGTTGCAGCCTTCGCGCGGTTCACGCTGATGCTGGTGTACGCAATTCAAAGTCAGTTCAGCAAGGTTCGTTCATTCGTGTTTATCGATGGCTTGGATGAAGTGACGAAGTATTTCAAGGCCACCGAGGACATCCAAGAAGCCATCCACAAAGTGAACACCGAAGCCGATGTGGTGTGGGTAGACGGGCACTCGGACTACGGGCACGCGTTCGAAGTGTTCTGGGAGCGATATGGCAAAGACATCAACCCCAAGACCACCGTGTTGTTGTTGGGGGATGCGCGCAATAACTACCACGCTTCACAAAGCTGGGTGGTGAAGGAAATGCGCAAGCGGGCGCGACGCGTGTATTGGCTGAACCCTGAACCGCGTTCGTATTGGAATACTGGTGATTCCATCGTGGGTGAGTACGGCGGTCACACCGACGGTGTTTATGAATGCCGTAACTTGCGACAACTCGAAGGCTTCGTCGAAAAGCTCGTATGAACGACACGCGAATCGTGTTGGTGCGCCACGGCGAATCTGTGGCCACTGTTGAGCGATATCTTGGCGGTTTGCGCACTTGTCGTGGGCTCACCGAGCACGGCCGTATGCAGGCGCAGGCGCTTGGTGCGCGGTTGCAGCGCACCAAGGAATTGCAAGTTGATGCTGTCGTTTCGAGTTCGTTTCCACGCGCAATACAAACAGCCGAGATCGTGGCGCCGTTCGTTGGCCACAGCGACCTTGACGTGCGCCCCGGTTTTGGTGAGCACGACCCGGGCCCGGACTGCGACGGACTCAAGTTCGATGACTTTGTGGCCAAGTACGGCCGACCTGATTTTGCGGGCGACCCGAATGCTGTGGTGTTTCCGGGTGGCGAGACGATGGCGCAGTTTCATTCGCGCATCGTTGCCGCTTTTCGAGAAGTCGAGCGCGACTATCGAGGTAAAACTGTCGTAGTCACCTGCCATGGCGGCACCATCGACGGGCTATTGCGCCATTGTCTGCAAGCCCCGTCAACGGGACGCTTTGAGGTCTTCACCAAGAATTGTTCGATTACCGAGTTGGTGCAACCGCGCGAGAACATCTGGCGGCTCATGCGTTACAACGATCATGCCCACTTGGCTGAGCTTGGCACTGCGCCATAAGCAATGCGTGACCAACGCGATGACGTGGTGGTTGATGTAGCCATTGTCGGTGGCGGGCCGGCTGGTTTGGCACTGGCACGGGCGCTAGCCCTGCAGGGTGTCGAGCCGGTGGTGGTGGCAGCCTCAACCGAGTGGCACGCCACATACGGTGTGTGGCGCGACGACGTTGCTGACTGCGACCTGGGTAGTGAACTTGACGCGTTGGTGCGCGGTGCATGGCCCACGGTGCGAGTGGTAGGCCAGCGCCAACATCTCTTGCAGCGACCGTATGTGGTGTTTGATAATGCCCGCCTGCGCGACAGCCTGCTGGCGGGGCTGCAGGTGCAGCGTGACACCGCGGTGCAGGCCGAACACACAACTGACACCACTTCGTTGCGACTGCACAGTGGGGCCACGATCACTGCGCGACTGGTTATCGACGCAACAGGAAGTGGTGACCTGTTGGCCCGTCGTAACCCTTCGGGTGGTGCGCAGACGGCGTATGGGTTACTGCTTGGGGCTACGTCCGAAATTGGTTCGGCAAATGTCGTTCGTTCATCTGGTGTCGAATCCGGTGTGTTCACCCTGATGGATTGGAGCACACCGCCCACATTTTTTTACGGCGCGCAGTTCCACGATGGTCGAACGCTCGTAGAAGAAACGTCGCTGTATGCGAACCCACCGCGTGCGCTAGACGATCTTCGCGCGCGGCTCGCTGCGCGACTGGGGGTCGATGCCACCGAGCGGGCCGATTCGGTCGAGCGAGTACACATCGCGATGGGTGGGTCAATGCCGGCACGCACCACGCGGGTAGTCGGGTTTGGTGCAGCGGCAGGCTTTGTTCACCCGGTGACTGGCTATTCCGTTGCTGCGTCGTTGCGGGCGGCGACGCGGGTAGCCAACGAAATCGCGCAGCAGTTGTCGCGCGGCACAACAGGCGCCGATTTGTCGTCGGCCGTTTGGGGTGCGGTATGGCCGAAACACTTGGTGCGTGCTCGCGGCTGGCATGACATGGGCTTGGCGGTCTTGGGCTCGCTGCACCCGCGACTGATTGGCGGCTTCTTCGACGCGTTCTTTGAACTACCGCAGGCCCAGTGGAGTGCTTATCTGAGAATCGACAGTGAGCCCGCCGAAGTGCGCGCAGCGATGCTGGGGGTGTTTCGGCGCGTGGATTGGGTTACGCGGTTGGCGCTTGTGGCACAGCCCGCCGCACTGATGCGAGCGCTCGGCGCACGATGAAACCCCAGGCCGCGACTGCACACAAACTGAACACAAACCACTGCACGGTGTAGGCCAAGTGCGGCCCGAGCGTGAGCGCCGGTGCAGCAATACGTGACAGTACCTCGGCCTCAGGGGGGTCACTAGCCAACAGATCGACATAGATCGGCAAGACCTCGCCGGGTAACTGGGCTTGGAGTCGCACCAGATCAATACGTTGAATTTCGCGCAATTCACCCTCGCGGGCATCATTGAGTTCACCGCGCTGGCGCACGTCGGTGGTTCGCACACGACCCACCACGGTGACTTGTCCGCTGGGGGCTGCGGGCACCGCTTGCGCTAGTGGGATGAAGCCCCGGTTCACCAGCAGAATTCGGCCATCGTCAAGTTGCAAAGCCGACACGGGGTCGACACCTGCTTGACCGTCTTGTGACACGTTGACGACCAGCAAGTCTTCGTTGGGCAGGTACTGGCCACTGGCCTGCAGGGTGAACCATTCCAAGTTGGCCACGTCGGGGTCGAGGGCTAACAGGGCACTGGGGTCAAGCGGGGCTGTCAATGAGCGTGCCCGTACGGCATCGTTGAATGTGACACGTTCATCATGGCGACGCAATTGCCAGAACCCGAGGCTTACCATGATGACCACGAGCAAAATCGTAAACACATGGAGCCCAATCATCTTGAGTGAAAAGAGCGCACGCATCACGACACCTGCAACGCTAACGACAGCAGCTCCGGTGCTGGTGTACGACGGTGATTGCAGGTTTTGTAAGTGGTGTGTGCGATTCTTGGTTCGCCGAACGCGTCGACCACTCGTGTGTGTTGCCTATCAAACTGCTGATCTCACATCATTGGGCTTGAGTCGCGAACAGTGCGAACAGGCCGTGCATTGGGTGGCGGCTGATGGTCGACAGCAATCAGCAAACTTTGCGGCGGCTGCAGCGTTGCGCAATGCGCGGTTGCCGTACCCGCTTTTTGGTGTGCTCATCAATCTGCCAGTCATCCGTAAACTTGCCGCAATCGCATACGGCCAAGTGGCCCAACGGCGTCAATGCGCCAAGCCCAACTGAACCCATTCCAACTAAACCCGTCCCAACTCCGCCCGCTGAGGTCTGCCTCGCTACCGCTAGCCTGACGAGTGCTACATCAGGAGCGACCATAAGGTCCGGCAACCGGGAATCCACGGTGCCAAGTCATTTCGGTGACGATGTGATCCCGCAAGGGACAACGGACCGCACGGTGGCCTAACGAAACGGAATCCATCATGCAACGCACCGACTATCTCGCCACTGGGGCGTGGTTGCCTGGGCAAGATGCAGGGCGACGACAGTTCGTTTCGTTTGGCGAGCGGGCGATCGCACTTGATGTCGGCGCCACACTGCGTGACGTGAC
>SYEA01000106.1 GCA_005800965.1 Actinomycetota bacterium
CCGTCAGAAATCGTGTTGCCATTTGCCGGCTTTGTCGCCCAACGCGGTGATGGTTCGGTGGTGGTGATGATCGTGGCAGCCACCGTCGGCGCGGTGGTCGGCGCACTTATGTTGTATTTCGTCGCAGCGTTGATTGGCCCAGTTCGGCTCGGGGCTTTCATTACCCGATTTGGCAAGTGGTTCGGGGTGAAACCTGCCGACTTGGCGCGCGCCGAACAATGGTTCGACCGTCACGCCGTTGCGGCAGTGTTGCTGGGGCGGTGTGTGCCGTTGATTCGCTCGGTGGTGTCGGTTCCCGCCGGGTTTCGCCGCATGTCGCTCGTGCCGTTCATTGCCTACACCGCTCTAGGCAGTGCTGTGTGGAACACGGCGCTCATTGGCGCTGGCGCTGCGCTGGGTAATCAGTGGGAAAACGTCGAGCCCTACGTGGCGATTCTGCAACGGTTGGTGCTTGCGGCAATCGCATTGTTTTTGATGTGGTTTGTCTACGGCAAAATTCGCCGACGCGTCTAGTCTCTGCAGTATGAGCGAGTTCAGCGGCAAGGTTGCCATCGTGACTGGGTCGTCAAGCGGCATCGGCGAATCCACGGCGATGCGCCTCGCCGAACTCGGTGCGCACGTGGTGGTCAACTCTGCTTCGTCAGTGGAGGCAGGACAACAAGTGGCAGCAGCACTCGCCACCGAGGGTGCATATGTGCAAGCCGATATCAGTGATCAAGCACAGGGTCAACGTTTGATCGATGAGACCATGAAAAAGTTTGGTCGTCTTGACATCCTTGTGAACAATGCCGGATGGACCACGCTGGTGCCGCATGGCGATCTTGATGGGTTGACTGATGAAATTTTTGACAAGACCTTCAAGGTGAATGTGTACGGCACGTGGTGGCTCACCAAGGCCGCCATTCCACACCTGCACAAAAGTGACGATGGCAACGTGGTGAACATCACGTCAATGGCAGGTGTGCGACCACTCGGTAGCTCAATGGCGTATGCCATGACCAAAGCAGCACTCAACCACATGACGTTGTTGTTGGCCAAGTCGCACGGCCCGATTCGCTTCAATGCGGTGGCGCCCGGCCTCGTGCAAACACCTTGGACGCAGGATTGGGGAGTCATGCACGACTTCGTGGCTCAGGCTGCCCCGCTAAAGCGCTCGGCATACGCCAGTGACTGTTCAGAAGCCGTGCTGGGTATCGTGCGCAACCCGTATCTAACCGGCCAGGTCATCGTGATCGACGGCGGGTTTACGCTTGTGTCGTGACAACGCACCACACGTACGCCTCGAATCTGCCGGTTGGTGACACCCACCCGTATCGCAGTGGGGCATGGCAGCCACAAACTGTCGAACACACGGCACGTGCGTTGCCTGTGGAAGGTGCAATTCCGCGCGAGTTGAACGGTGTGTACCTGCGTAACACCGAGAACCCATTGTTTGAATCCATTGGTCGGTATCACCCGTTTGATGGCGATGGGATGATCCACATGATGTCGTTTTGCGACGGTGAAGTGGAATATCGCAACCGATTCGTACAGACCGACGGCCTTCGCGCAGAAATCGATGCCCAACAGGCGTTGTGGGCTGGTTTGGCTGAGCCACCGAGTCGCTCATTGCGAGATGGCAAATGTGCACGCAGCCAAATGAAAGATGCATCAAGCACCGACATCGTCGTGCATGCCGGGATAGCCGTATCGAGTTTTTATCAGTGCGGTGATTTGTATCGGCTCGACCCACACACGTTGGATGACCTCGGCAAAGAGTCATGGGGTGGCGCGTTTCCATCGGCTGGTGTATCGGCACACACCAAAGTGGATGAACGCACGGGCGAGTTGTTGTTCTTCAACTACCAGACCACTGCGCCGTACATGCATTACGGCGTGGTTTCGCCACAGCGCCAACTGGTGCACTACGTGCCGATCGAACTGCCCGGCGCGCGACTGCCACACGACATGGCATTTACGCCGAACTACTCAATTCTCAATGACTGCCCGTTGTTTTGGGACGCAGAACTCATGACCCGCGGTATTTATGCAACTCGGTATCACCGCGACATGCCGATGCGCATTGGCATCATTCCGCGTTACGGTGCGTCGCACGAAGTGAAGTGGTTTGACTGTCAACCGACGTTCGTATTGCACTGGATTAACGCCTGGGAAGAAGGTGACGAAGTTGTGGTGGATGGCTATTTCGAAGATGACCCATCACCGCGCGTAGCCACTGACTCCACCATTGAGGCGCGCATGTTTCGTTTTCTGGATTTACATTCAATGAAGTCACGACCGTATCGCTGGCGCTTCAACATGCGTACCGGCGCGGTGCGTGAGGGTTATTTGAGCGACACCATCACCGAGTTCGGCATGATCAACCAGGCGTATGCTGGCCTTGCGTATCGGTATGTGTATTCAGTGGTACCCACCAAGGGCATGTTCACCTTTGATGGGCTGATCAAACATGATGTACAAACTGGCCGTGAAGAAGTCTTGGTTTTTGGTGATGGTGTTGTCGGCAGCGAAACTGTGGTGGCAAGCAAGCCCAATGCGGTGGATGAAGACGATGCGTGGCTCGTTACGTTTACCTCTGATGTGCGCAACAATGTGTCGCATTGTGTGGTCTATGACGCCAAGGCACTAAGTGATGGCCCGGTGGCGCGTGTGCAACTGCCTGAGCGGATTTCTAGTGGCACGCACGCGTGCTGGGCGGCTACAAGTCGTTGAGCGAACGTAGCGACACGATGGTCGCTGACGTGAGTGCAAACAATGCCAGCACGATGCTAAAAGTGGCGCGCAAGCCAAAGTTCTCGATGCCCCAGCCAACGAGCAACTGCCCGAGTGGTGGGGCTGCGTACACCAGTGACATTTGCAGGCCATAAATTCGCCCCTGCGATGCTGGGTCGACTCGGCGTTGCACCACGGTGTTCCAGAGTGGGTTGAACGGGCCCCATCCCAAACCAGTGACGAATGCCAATAGAACAAACACCGCAGTGCCAGGCAAAAAGCCCATCGGTAATAGCGCTGCAGTGGAAATCAGGATGATCATCCGCAACAACTTGGTGGTGGGTATGCGCTCGGCGAGCTTGCCATAACCAAATGCGCCGATGACGACCCCGAGTGCCACCGACGACATCACGATGCCCAGACCAACCGCATTGTCGAGTGATTGAAAGTGGGTTGGCCAAATCACGGTGTCAATCGGCATGTACAGCCCGCCCATGACAGTGAGACCAAGAGTGAAAGTAAGTAGAGCGCGATCTGATCGCAGCAGTGTCCACCCGCCACGCAGCGATTGGATGAAACCCTCGCTCGATTCGGAATGTGGCTCGTGATGTTCGCGAATGCGCATCGACCGCACCGAAAATGCCGCCGCAAGAAACAGTGCACTGGTGCCAGCGAAAGCCAGTATTGGCCCACCAATACTGATGCCCCATGCGCCGAGTGCAGGGCCCAGCATCCAGCCGATGGCAAAGAAGCCTTCATGTCGACCGTTGGCTTTGTCCACCGCCATGCCTGATGACTCGGCAGCATTTGGGATGAGTGCTTTACGCGCGGTGTAACCGGCGGGGTCAAAAACTGCACCCAGCACCGCAAAACTGGCGATGAAGATGAAGTTCAATTCGGTAGTGAGTTCGCCAACAACGAAGAGCAGTACTGATACGCACGAAAAAACGTCGGACAACGCCGATACTGCGCGACGACCGACGCGATCAATCAAGCCACCGATGACTGGTGACACAAAGATTCCCGGCAGGCTTACCAGGGCAGCAAGCAGACCGGCTTGGGCTGGCGAACCGGTGCGTTCGAGTACGAGCCACGGCACGGTGATCATCACCACGCCATTGGCCACACCCGAAGCGAGGTTGGCAACCTGCAGTCGGACGAATGCCGACCGTTGTAGAACTTGGCTCACCGTGTTGAGGCTAGGTACTTCTCCACTGCCGACAGGTCAAATGGTTGACTCAACATCACAATCATGTGGTCGGCGCCGGCGGCCGCATACTCGCTGACTTTCTCGAGTTCTTCAGGTTCGACCGCAACGGTGCGTTCGATGTCTTTGGGGTTACGGCCCACCTTGGCGCACCACTCGTTGAGGATGTCGTTTTTGCGTTTGAAGTTCTCTGGTGGCCCAAAGGTGTTGAGCTGATCGGCATATTGCGCTACGAGTCGCAGGGTGACGCGCTCGCCGCTGCCACCAATCATGAGCGGAATCTTGCCGTTGACTGGGCCGGGGTTGAGTTTGCTCATCCGTTCTTTAATAACGGGAAGACCTGCTTCGAGCAGTTTGAGTCGCCCAGGGCCGGTGCCAAACTCGTAGCCGTATTCCTGGTAGTCGCGCTCAAACCAACCCGAGCCGATGCCCAAAATAAAACGCCCGTCACTGATGTGGTCAATGGTGCGCGCCATGTCAGCGAGCAGTTGTGCGTTGCGATACGAATAGCACGTGACAAGCGCGCCAATCGTGGCGTGTTTGGTGTCAGCAGCCATGGCGGCAAGCAGCGTGTAGCACTCAAAGTGTTCAGCCTCGGGGTCACCGAATAGCGGATAGAAGTGGTCCCAGGTCCACAAACTGTCGACGCCGAGATCATCGGCGGCTCGCCAGGCCTGACGCATGGCCTTAACGGATGTGGCTTGTGGTTGGATTTGTACACCAATTTTCATGTCCTGAACCTAGTCTGGGCGCGTGCCAAGGGCCTTGCTCAGTGTTTATGACAAAACTGGCGTGGTCGATTTCGCGAGTGCGTTGCACGAACTTGGATGGGACTTGCTCGCCAGTGGCGGCACCGCACAGGCGTTGCGTGATGCTTCGCTGCCCGTCGTCGACATCGCCGATGTAACGGGGTACCCAGCAATCCTCGGGCATCGTGTGGTGACGCTGCACCCGTCGGTGCACGGTGGCATTCTTGCCGACACAACAGATGCAACGCACCGCGCTGATTTAGAACGACACAATATTTCGCCGATTGATTTGGTGGCAGTGAGCCTGTATCCCTTCGAAACCAAACCAAGCATCGAGTTGATTGATATCGGCGGCCCGTCGCTGGTGCGTGGGGCAGCCAAGAACCATGCGCGTGTCGCAGTGGTGACTGATCGCGCACAATACGGCGAGGTGCTCGCCGAGTTGCGCGCATCTGGCGCCTTGAGTGCGGGCACTCGCCAGCAGCTTGCCGCGCGTGCATTTGCGGTGACTGCGGCATATGACGCACAAGTTGCCGCGTGGTTTGCGCGGGCGACTGGTGATGATTCAGCTCTCGCTGTGCGGCCCGACGCCTTGCCTGAGCGGCTCACCCTGCAGTTGGAACGCGAGGCGACGCTGCGTTACGGCGAAAACCCGCATCAGCGCGGCGCGCGATATCGCGTCGTGGGCGAAAGCAGTTGGTGGAGCAGTGCCGAACAACTTGGCGGCAAAGAGATGTCGTATCTCAACGTGTTTGATGCCGACGCTGCGTGGTCGCTCGTGCATCGATTTGCCGAACCTGCTGCCGCGGTTGTGAAGCACGCCAACCCGTGCGGGTTGGCGGTTGCATCCGACATCGAGACCGCCTACAAGCGCGCCCACGAGTGTGACCCAGTAAGTGCTTTCGGTGGCATCGTCGGGCTGAATCGCCCAATGACCAAAGCAACGGCACAGGCATTGGTGGAGGTGTTTACCGAGGTGTTGATTGCACCCGACTTCGAGCCGGCAGCGCTCGAGGTTTTGCTCACAAAAAAGAACCTACGAATTTTGCGCGCGCGACAACCGTTTAGGGATGGTTGGTCGCTGCGCGGTGTGGATGGTGCTGTGCTTCTGCAAGACCACGATGTGCCATCGGCCGATACATCACAGTGGCAGGTGGTGAGCACCAAACAGCCAACTGCCGCACAGTTGCGCGACGCAGCAGTGGCATGGGTTACCTGTGCTGCGGTGAGTTCGAATGCCATCGTGTTGGCACGTGACAACAGCGCCGTTGGTATCGGCGCGGGTCAACAAAATCGGGTGGACGCTGCACGCATTGCGTGCACACGAGCAGGCGAGCGGGCCCAAGGGGCAGTAGCGGCGAGCGATGCATTCTTCCCATTTCGCGATGGCCCCGATGCGCTGGCTGCTGTTGGCGTTGCGGTCATCGTGCAACCAGGTGGAAGTCAGCGTGATGACGAATCAATCGCCGCCGCCAATGAGCACGGCATGGTGATGATTTTTACTGGCCAGCGCCACTTTCGGCACTAGCCGTAGCCGCGAATCTGTTGCGTCTGAGCAGCGGGTGACTCAAGCTCAACTTTGCACTGTGATGTCGTCACGCAATTGATGGGCCGCTGCCAGCACCCCAGCCGCACGGTTGCCCACGACAGTGAGGTGCCCCATTTTGCGGCCCGGTCGGGCCTCGCTCTTGCCATAGAGGTGAAGGTGTGCGTTCGGATTCGAGCGCGCAATATCAGTTTGCAATTCGCCGTGTTGCCAGCGATCACCCAGCAGATTGACCATCGCCACCGCTGGGTGTGTCATTGCCGAATCACCAAGTGGTGCACCAACGAGAGTTCTTACCTGTTGTTCAAATTGGCTGGTCCGTGCTGCGTTGAGTGTCCAATGCGCACTGTTGTGTGGCCGCGGTGCAATCTCGTTGACCAGCAACTTGCTATCTGACACAAAAAATTCCACGCCAAGCACGCCGACATAGTTCAATCGCTTGGCAATGTGAACGGCTACCGCTTGCGCCTTGTGCGCAATGACGTCATCGGCATAGGGGGCAGTGCTCGAGTCGAGAATGCCATTGATGTGCACATTGTGGGTGGTGACAAACATTGCCATCTCACCATCACCGCCGCGGGCGATAACCACCGACAGCTCGGCATCAAGCGGCACCAATTGTTCAAGCACGCACGGCACGCTGCCAAGCGCAACGAAGGCATCAGCGAGTTGTTCGGCGTGGTCGATACGGCGCTGGCCTTTGCCGTCGTAGCCAAGTCGGGCAGTTTTGATAATGCCAGGAAACAATGGCTGCTGAATGGCTGCTGCGATATCACTCGGTGCTTCGATGATTGCGAAAGGCGCGATAGCCAAACCATTCTCGCTACAGAAACGTTTTTCGCTACGCCGATCTTGGACAATTGCCACTGCTGCCGATGATGGCCGCACCACAATCTGGCGTTCCAGCAGCTCAAGGGCAGCCACTGACGGATTCTCAAACTCGACGGTGGCAGCACAGCACAGGTTGGCCAGTTGCGCCAGCGCGTCAGGGTCGTCGTATGGCGCCATGATGTGCTCATCAGCCACGGCTCCGGCTGGTGACTGCGGGTCGGGCTCGAGCACAACCACTCGGTATCCCATCGCTTGGGCTGCCAACACGAAGTAGCGGCCAAGTTGCCCGCCGCCGATAACGCCGAGTGCATCACCCATCAGGCAGTCGGCAAAGTTGATGACGCAGCAGCATCGTGGCGTGCACGACGAAACTCAATCAACTTGTCGTGCAATGCCCGATCATCGTGGGCGAGTATGGCCAGGGCGAACAGGGCAGCGTTGACTGCCCCTGCTTCACCGATGGCAAAAGTCGCCACCGGCGTGCCGGCAGGCATCTGCACAATGGAATACAGCGAGTCGTGCCCGGCCAGGTGTGCGGTGGGCACCGGAACACCCAGCACCGGCACCGTGGTTTTGGCCGCGAGCATTCCTGGGAGGTGGGCTGCACCGCCCGCACCAGCAATGATGGCGCGCAAGCCCATTTGTGCAGCAGACTCGGCGAACGAAAAAAGTTCATCGGGCATTCGGTGTGCCGAGAGCACTTGAGTGTGGGCAACCACAGAAAATGCCTCGAGTGTTTCCACTGCTTTGCTCATCGTGGGCCAATCACTTTGTGAGCCCATCACTACTGCGATGAGTGATGGTGTGGGGGTGGTCACACTCGGCACCTGACAAGCGTAGACCGAGTGAACTCATTGACTTTTTGTCAAATCACGGCCGTGGCGGTGGGCGAAAAAACTAGTTTCTTGCTATGAAAACTGTGCTCGCCACATCGGCAGCACTAGAGAAGTTCGTTTTGTCTTCGCGATGTAACGACCCACGGTCAACAGCACTGTTGGCAGGTGCGCGTGACCTTGGCATCACCACCATTCGTGACATCACTGTGAGTGATTTGGTATTCGTTGTCGCTGATCTCGACAATGCGGCGCGAGGTTTTTTGCATGATGTTTTGGTTGAGCCGTTGTTGCAGGTGGGCCAGTGGGTGAGCCATCTGGATGGGGAAAACGACCACGCGCCTGATTCAAGGGTGATTGAGTCAATGTTGTTACCCGGGGTCACCGACCCCGTCGCAGCCGAAATCATGCGGGTGGCTCAACGTGCCGGTATCGATTTGCGCGGCGTAGCAACCGGTCGACGCTTCGTGGTCGATGGCGACATCACCAACAACCAACTAGAAACCCTCACCGCCAAACTGCTCGCCAACGCAATCATCGAGCGCTGGTCGATTGATGTGCCGATTGCACCATCGTTCGTGCCCAGTGACGGTGAAATGTCGAGTGTTGCTGAGCGTTTGGCATTTGATGCCTCAGCAACCTTGGAATCGCTGGAACAAATCAATCAAGCTCGCGGTCTGGCTCTTGACCCTGCCGAGTTGCTGGCTATTCGTGATCACTTCGTGGCCAGCGGTCGCTTGCCAACCGATGTGGAAGTTGAGACGATTGCTCAGACATGGAGTGAACACTGCTCACACAAAACATTTCGTGCACGCGTGGTGCTCGACGGCATCGAGCGCACCGACACCTTGCTTGGCCAACTTCGGCAATCAACCAAACAGTTGCAGCGCCCGTTTGTGGTGAGTGCATTCGACGGCAACGCCGGTGTCATTCGTTTTGACGAGCACCGAACATATGCGCTGAAGTGTGAAACGCATAATCATCCGAGTGCAGTCGAACCATTCGGTGGAGCCAACACTGGTGTGGGTGGGGTAATTCGTGATGTGCTTGGTGCAGACCATCATCCAATTGCCATCACTGATGTGTTGTGTTTCGGTGAACCCACCACGACGTTTGACGAGTTGCCAGAAGGTTCGCTACATCCGCGCCGGGTGCGCGACGGTGTCGTTGCCGGTGTTGCTGACTACGGCAACAAGATTGGTTTGCCCACTGTGGCTGGGGCGGTGGTGTATGACCGCGGCTATGTTGCCAACCCTCTTGTCTATGCGGGTTGCATCGGCGTAGCTACCGACTGGCAACCACCCCAACGACCAGAGCCTGGTGATCGGTGTGTGGTTCTTGGTGGTCGCACTGGTCGCGACGGCATACGTGGTGCAACATTTTCGTCAATGACAATGAACGCAACAACTGGTGACGTTGCGGGGGCGAGCGTGCAGATTGGTGACCCCATCGTCGAGAAATTGTTGATCGATACCTTGTCCGAGACTCGCGGCATGTATCGCAGCATCACCGACTGTGGTGCTGGCGGGTTGTCGTCGGCGGTCGGTGAAATGGCCGAAGGTGTTGGAGCGCGAATCGACGTAGCGAAAGTGCCGCTCAAGTATCCGGGGTTGGCGGGGTGGGAAGTGTGGTTGTCAGAAGCCCAGGAGCGCATGGTCGTGGCAATCGACCCACGACAACTTGCCAACTTCGTTGCGGTCTGCGCACGGCATGGGGTTGAGGCAACCGATATCGGGTCCTTCACCGGTGATTCTGTGTTGCATGTCGTTGCCAACGGCGAGACAGTGCTGCATCTTGACACCAAATTTTTGCACGATGGTCGCCCGCAACGACGAATGGATGCACTCGCCCAACATCCGCAACGTGCAGCCAACGAGCCCGTGCCAACCGCAATTGCGCAGCGCGGCATCGGTGAGTTGTTGCTCGCGCTGTTGGCCCACCCAAACATCGCGTCGAAAGAAAGCATCATTCGTCGATACGACCACGAGATTCGTGGGGCAACCATGCAGCGGCCACTCGTTGGTGTGCACGGCGACGGCCCAGGTGACGGCACCGTGTTGGTCGAGCCTGGTGAGCAGCACGGTATTGCAGTTGGTATCGGCGTGTCGCCGTTTACTGGCGAATCTGATGCTGAACGTATGGCCTGGCTGGTCATTGACGAGGCCATTCGCAACGTCGTAGCCGTCGGTGCTGACCCCAGCCAGATTGCGCTGCTTGACAACTTTTCGTGGGGAGACCCACGCCGAGCGACGACGCTTGGGCAATTAGTAGCTGCCGTCGATGGATGCGTCGCTGCTGCTGCCCACTATGCAGCACCATTCGTTTCGGGCAAAGATTCACTCAATAACGAGTGGGTTGATTGCGATGACGCCCGCCGTTCGGTGCCACCAACTTTGGTGATTACTGCAGTTGGTTGCGTGCCTGACGCGCGCATCGTGGTGGGTGCAGATGCCAAAGAGGCAGGCAATTTGCTGGTCGTGCTCGGGCCCACGGCATCGCAGTGGTGCGGTAGTCATGCTGCACGCGTTGTGGAAGCCAACGGCACAATCGTGCCTGCACCCGATAGTGCCGCACCGCAGCGCTATGCGGCCGTGCACCGGTTGATGAAGGCAGGAATCTTGCGTGCGTGCCATGACCCATCCGAGGGCGGTTTGGCAGTGGCCGTTGCCGAAATGCTGATTGGTGGTCGCCTCGGTGCGCGCATGCATGCACCACCCAGCGGCATCGATACACATACCTGGTGGTTTGCCGAAAGCCCTGCACGACTTATCGTTGAGATTCACCCGAGCAATCTTGACGCAGTGCAAGCCGCGTTGGCCGATGATGTGCACGTGGTTGCAACACTCACCAGCGAGGCAACGCTGCAGATCAATGACGACAGCATTGCTCTGACATCACTTGTCAACGCGTTTGGTGGTTTGCCACAATGACCACCCCACTTGCTTCGATCCTCACTGCACCGGGCACCAACCGTGATGGTGACGTGGCATTTGCCTTACAACTTGCCGGGTTTCGCACCGAGCAAATTGATGTACGACAAGTCGGCAGTGCACCCAATTCGTTGCGTGAAAGTGCCGCAGTGGTGGTAGCCGGTGGGTTCTCTTACGCCGATGCGCTCGGCGCAGGGCGACTATTTGCGCTTGAGTTGCATCATGCATTGCATGACCTGCTGCAAGGTGCCATTCAGCGTGGTGTGCCCGTGCTCGGAATCTGCAACGGCTTTCAAGTGCTCGTGCGGCTAGGTATTTTGCCAGGCGCCGGTCAGCAAGCCGCGCTGGGCCACAACGAGTCGGGGCAATTTGCATGTCAATGGGTTCGTCTCGCTGCACCATCATCGCGTTGTGTGTGGACCACAGGGCTTACCGATGGTGTTGATTGCCCGATTGCGCACGGTGAAGGGCGCTTTACCTGCGACGACACAACGTGGGCCTCGCTCGTGGCCAACGAACAGATCGCGTTGCAGTACACCTCTGGCAACCCGAATGGTTCACGCGGCGGTGTTGCCGGCATTTGCGACCCTTCGGGCTTGGTGCTCGGGCTGATGCCGCACCCCGAGAATCATGTGCTGGCCCATCAGCATCCGCTGTATTCGCGCAATCAAGGCGAGCCGGCACGGCTAGGCCTTGAACTGTTGCGCAACGGGAGGCTGCATGCCGTTGCGTGATATCGAACTGCAACTGCCTGACCGTCGCGCAGGACAAGTGCGGGTCTCGTGGGCGTTGTCGCACGACCGACGCATCATCGTGACCACTGATCGGCTGTCGGCTTTCGATCGTGTGGTGGCAGTGGTTCCGCGCAAGGGGCAGGTGCTTAACCAGTTGTCGGCGTGGTGGTTTGACAACACCCGCGACATCATCGACAACCATTTCATTGCGATGCCTGAACCACATTCAATGATCGTCACTGCAGCAACACCGTTACCGGTTGAAGTTGTGGTGCGCGGTGCGCTCACGGGTTCGACGTCAACAGCTCTGTTGACGCAATACCTGGCCGGCAACCGCACGATGTACGGCCACAAATTTGCAGACGGCTTGTCACCACACAGTGCACTACCCGAACCCATCATTACTCCGACCACCAAAGCGCAAGACGGTGGCCATGATGAGCCGCTGACGTGCCAAGACGTGGTGGATCGTGGGCTGGTGCAAGCCGCTATCTGGCAGCAGGTGTGTTCGGCAGCGCTGGCGTTGTATCGGCGTGGTCACGAAGTGGCTGCACGAGCGGGGCTGGTGTTGGCTGACACAAAATATGAATTTGGTATCGATAACGACGGTCGCGTGTTGTTGATTGACGAGGTGCACACCCCCGACTCGTCACGATTTTGGATCGCAGCATCACTCGGCGACCGCTTAGCGCAGGGCCGCGAGCCAGAAAGCCTCGACAAAGAGCCGGTGCGAATTGCTCTGTCTGCAGCGGGTTATCGCGGCAGCGGGACGCCACCTGAATTACCCGTTGACGTAATTGTCGCAACATCTGCGCGCTATGTCGATGCCTATGAACGAATCACTGGCAACAGCTTCGGGTCTGCAGCCGACCCAACAGCAGATGAATTGCTCGACGCATTGCGTGAGGTGGTGTGATGCGCGATTATTCAGACGACACACCCCGCGAAGAATGTGGTGTCATCGGCTTGAGTTCAACGGGCACCCAAGTGGCCCAGCAAACATTCTTTGGCCTGTTTGCGCTGCAGCACCGTGGGCAAGAAGCGGCTGGTATTGCCGTCGCTGATGGCTCGACGGCACGCATCCATAAAGAGGTCGGGTTGGTGGGCCAGATATTCACCCCCGAACGCCTGGCACCACTCGTAGGTTCGCACGCCATTGGCCACACGCGGTATTCCACGACGGGTTCGTCTGGTGCGCGCAACGCTCAACCATTTTTGGTCGAAACGATGTATGGGCCGCTCGCGCTGGCACACAACGGCAATCTCGTGAACGCTGCGTATTTACGTAGCGAACTGTTGACCCGCGGCTTTGGTTTAACAGCAACTTCTGACACCGAAGTGATGACGCTCATGCTGGCTTCGGCCAAGGGTGACACGTGGGAAGATCGCTTGGCGACGCTCATGCCAAGTTGGGTTGGTGCGTATTCGTTGGTGATTCTGGTGGCCGATACGGTGCTGGCTGCACGCGATCCGTGGGGGTTCCGCCCGTTGTCTGTGGGTCGGCTGCCTGACGGTGGTCATGCAGTTGCGTCTGAAACGTGTGCGCTGCGCACGCTTGGATGCACAGATATCGAAGAAGTTCAGCCCGGCGAAATCGTGGTGATGAACGGCACCGACATTCGCCGTATTCAGGCCGTGCCGGCGGCTGCAACGTTGTCTCGGTGCACGTTTGAGTTCATCTATTTTTCGCGACCCGACTCGGACTGGGATTCAATGAACGTTCACCAGGTTCGCCAGCGTCTTGGTGAGCAGTTGGCAATTGAACATCCAGCCCAAGCCGATGTGGTGGTGCCGGTACCCGACTCGTCGATTCCGGCCGCGATCGGTTACGCACGAGTTAGTGGCATTCCGTACAACGACGGTCTGATCAAAAACCGCTACATCGGACGCACTTTCATCGAACCAACCCAGGAGATGCGGACTCGTCGCGTGGCAATGAAGTTCAACAGCCTGCCCGAGAATCTCGCAGGCCAGCGCGTGGTGCTCATTGATGACTCGCTCGTGCGTGGTACCACCGCCGGGCCACTCGTCACGTTGTTGCGCGAAGCCGGTGCCCGCGAAGTGCATCTGCGAATTACTTGCCCGCCAATTATCAATGCCTGTCACTTCGGGGTTGATATGGGCCACGACAACGACCTCATTGCTGCTCGCATGACGGCTGACGAGTTGTGCCGACATGTTGGTGCCGACTCAATTGCATTCATCTCAATCGAGGCAATGATGGCAGCACTCGGCAAGACCAGCGGCTATTGCAACGCCTGCTTTACGGGCGAGTACCCAGTGGAAATTACGCGACGACATACCAAGTCGCAGTTTGATCAGGTGCTCGCCTAATGAAGCACCGCGTGCTGCTACTGGGAAGTGGTGCACGAGAACACGCGATGGCCCAGGCGCTTGCTGCGTCGTCAAGTTGTGCCCAGTTGTTTGTTGCGCCAGGAAACGCAGGCACCCCGGGGCGTCGACTGGCAGTAGACCCCTGCGACACAGCAGCGATCGTGGCGCTGTGTTCGCGCGAACACATTGACCTTGTTGTGGTCGGGCCCGAAGCACCGCTCGCTGCCGGGGTGGTGGATGCGTGGCAGGCAGCAGGTGTGGCGGCGTTTGGGCCGACCCACAACGTGGCACGACTCGAGTCGTCGAAGGTGTTTGCGCGCGAGATGGCCGACCAACTTGGGATTCCTGCACCGCGCTACGCAACATTCGCGCGTGGCGAACTGGCTGCGGCGCAGTCGTGGCTGCAATCGTTTGATGCTCCCGTGGTAGTGAAGCAATCGGGGCTGGCTGCCGGCAAGGGCGTAGTGGTGGCTGATTCGCGTGATGAAGCACTCGCAGCCCTCGAGCGACTGATTGCAATTGATGATGTTGTGGTCGAAGAACGACTCGTGGGTGTCGAGTGTTCGCTCATCAGCTTGTGTGACGGCAAAACTTCGCGACCGCTGCCAATCGCACAGGATCACAAACGCATTGGTGAGGCAGATGTAGGGCCCAACACCGGCGGTATGGGTGCCTACGCTCCGGCCGAGGTTGGATACAGCGCTGAAGATCTCGACAAGGCATTTATACGGCCGATTATCGAGCACCTGGCTGCACAAGGCACTCCATATATAGGGGCGTTGTTTGCCGGGGTGATGTTGACTGCTGATGGGGCACGATTGCTGGAATACAACTGCCGATTCGGCGACCCCGAGACCCAAGTAATGCTGCCGTTGCTGCAGGAAGACTTCTTGCAACTCCTCTTGCGCTGCGTGGATGGCTCACTTGGCGCACCTATCGCGGTGCGCGATGCCTCGGCACTCGGCGTGGTGGTGGCAACGCAGGGTTACCCCGTAGCCCCACACCGCGAGGTAGAGATTCGCACTTTGCCGAAATCATCACCCGTGCTCGAGGTGTATCACGCAGCAACAGAGTTTCGTGACAGTGCATCGCCCAGCCCACTCGTAACTGCTGGTGGGCGAGTGGTCACCTGTGTTGGGATTGGCGCATCACTTGACGAAGCACGCACGCATGCATATGCGGGGGTTGCAGCGGTCGACTTTGACGGCATGCAACACCGACGGGATATCGGGTGGCGTGCCCAAGCACGAGCGGTGCGCTCGTATGCGCAGGCAGGTGTTGATATTGCCGAAGGCAATCGCGCAGTGCAACTCATGAAGGCCAGCGTCGAAGAGACCATGACACCCGCCGTGTTGCGTGGGGTGGGTGCATTCGGTGGGTCAATTGACGTTTCGTTTCTAAAAAACTTTGACGCGCCAGTGCTGGTGGCATCGACCGATGGTGTTGGAACCAAAGTCGAACTTGCTGCACGCACACGCCGTCTACGCGGAGTCGGGCACGACATTGTGAATCACTGCATCAACGACGTGCTTGTGCAGCGTGCGACTCCGTTATTTTTCTTGGACTACATCGCTTCGTCGCGGCTCTCCGCCACCGACGTGGCCGAAGTGGTGGGCGGAATGGCCGAAGCATGCAAGAGCGCTAGTTGCGTGTTGATCGGGGGCGAGACCGCCGAGATGCCTGGTGTGTACCGCGATGGTGCGTTTGATGTGGCAGGCACGTTGGTGGGTGTTGCTGAACGGGCACGGCTGTTGCCCGAATCCACCATTGCACCCGGCGACGTGCTCATTGCACTGGCGTCGAATGGCGCACACACCAATGGCTACACGTATCTTCGGCGTGCACTCGAGTGGTTGCCACTCGATGCCGTGCCTGCCGGTTGGCAGTGCACGCTGCTCGACGCGCTGCTGATCTCACATCGCAGTTATTTGCATGTGCTGTTGCCTGTGTTGGCTGGTAATGCCGTGAAGGCACTCGTGCATATCACTGGTGGTGGGCTTATCGAGAATATTCCACGTGTGCTGCCCGCAGGTTGTGCGGCAACGGTACGCCTGGGCTCATGGCCGCTGCCACCGCTTTTTTCATTGATCCGCGAAGTGTCATCACTTGACGACGATGAATTACATCGCACCCTCAACATGGGTGTGGGCATGGTGGTGGTTGCAGCCCGTAATGATGTTGAGGCCGTACGCAAAGCAATCGATGAAGACACATGGATAATTGGTGAAATCACCGAGGGCCCATGCGAAGTGAGGCTCGTGTGAGCAAACGAATCGCTGTGCTGGTCTCGGGTAATGGTGGCAATCTGCAGGCAATACTTGATGCAGTTGACGATGGTCGGCTGGCTGCCCGTGTGGTCGGAGTGGTGAGCAACCGTCCCGCGGTGCGAGCCTTGCAGCGGGCCACTACTGCTGGTGTGCCTACTGCAGTGGTCGAAGCACTACCAGTCGAAACACGCGTGCAGTATGACGAGCGTTTGCGTGACGTGGTAGAGGCATGGGAGCCCGACATCGTGGTGCTTGCTGGTTTCATGCGGGTGCTTTCGCCCGTGTTTCTCGATGCTTTTCCGCAAGCTGTAGTGAACATTCACCCAGCATTGCCTGGCGAATTGCCAGGAATTCGCGCCATCGAACGCGCCCACGCGCAAGCGCAAGATGGGTTGCGCACCCACAGCGGCATCATGGTGCACCTCGTGCCTGACGAAGGCGTCGACACGGGACCAGTGCTGGCCGTGGTGGAGGTTGCCGTGTCGAGGGGTGAGAGCCTCGCCGACTTTGCCACCCGCATGCATGATGCCGAGCATCGTCTGCTGGTACGTGCGCTCGTTGAATTTATTGATCAGCCAATCGCTCAGAAAACCCATCAGCATCTACGCTTTCGATAAGGAGCAACAGCATGAGCCACAATCACGAACTTTTTGACCGCTTCGAGGGGCTCACTTTTGATGATGTCGTGCTCGTACCAGGGTTCAGTGATGTGTTGCCCGATCAAGTTGAGACGGCTACCACGTTTGCGCGAGACATTGTGCTGAATGTGCCGCTCGTATCCGCCGCGATGGACCGTGTGACCGAGGCCAGGTTGGCCATTGCCATGGCTCGATGCGGAGGCATCGGGGTTGTGCACCGCAATTTGTCGGTGCAAGACCAGGCTGCCGAGGTGCAGAAAGTAAAACGTTCACAATCAGGGATGATCAGTGACCCAGTCACCCTGCGAGCAACCGCAACGCTTGACGATGCCGAACACCTGATGAATCGTTACAAGATTTCGGGTGTGCCAATTACTGACACTGCTGGTGTGCTGGTGGGCATTCTGACTAATCGTGATGTGCGCTTTTGCTCAGCGAGTGATTACAAGCGACCTGTGAGTGAGTTCATGACCAGTGAAGGTTTGGTGACTGCCCGCGAGGGCACCACGCTTGACGAGGCAAAACTGTTGTTGCAGCGCCATCGAATCGAAAAACTGCCGTTGGTCGATGCTGATGGTCGCCTGCGCGGGCTCATCACGGTAAAAGACATCATGAAAGGCCAAGAGTTTCCCAACGCCACGCGCGACTCGGCAGGTCGCCTGCGTGTGGCGGCGGCAGTGGGGGTGGGCGACGACCTCGAGCAGCGAGTTGAGGCACTCGCCCACGAGCAGGTTGATGCAGTGGTCATTGATACTGCGCACGGCAATTCGATGGGTGTGGTGAAGGCGATCGAACGCATCAAGGCAAGTTGGCCTGATCTGGCCGTGGTGGCGGGCAATGTGGTGGATGAAAGTGGTGTCGAAACATTGCACGGTGCCGGGGTGGATGCAGTGAAGATTGGGGTTGGTGCTGGTTCGATTTGCACGACTCGGGTTATTGCTGGTGCGGGTATGCCACAGTTGTCGGCGATTTGGTTTGCCTCGCAGCGCGCCCAACAACTTGGCATCGCCGCGATTGCCGACGGTGGTGTTACGTATTCGGGTGACTTGGTCAAAGCATTGGCCGCTGGCGCCAATGTGGTGATGCTCGGCAGTTTGTTTGCCGGAACAGATGAAGCACCCGGCGAAGTGGAGTTGTTCGAGGGCCGGCGTTATAAGAGTTATCGCGGCATGGGCTCACTTGGCGCCATGGCCGGGTTGGGTGCTGATCGCTATGGCTCGGCCCAGGGCAGTGGTGGTCGCAACAAATTGGTTCCCGAAGGTATTGAGGGTCGCGTGGCATACGCCGGTTCACTGGCAGATGTGGTGTATCAACTGGTTGGTGGCTTGCGCTCGGGCATGGGGTATGTCGGCGCAGCGACGCTGCTTGATTTATGTCGTCGTGCGAAGTTCATGCGCGTGACCACCGCTGGGCGTGAAGAGAGCCATCCTCACGACGTGACGATCACACACGAATCTCCGAACTATCACCGTTCGTAACCCGACTTTGGCGCTGCTACCTCAGTAGCGACACGACAACAGATGCAGCGCTTGCTACGGCTGAGATTGAGGCAACGACGAGAGTTTTGTTGAATCGTAGACGTTCATCCAACGCGTCAAACCGTCGTTCAATGACTTCGCGGAAGCCGCTGAATCGCAAATCGAGTGCGACGACTTGATTGGAGATTGTTTGAAGTTGGGCATCGGTAATCAGTCGCTCACGCTGCAGCTCGTGGCGCAGGTCAGCCACGGTGACGACGCGGTGCTCAGAACCGCTTGGTGTGGTTATTGGCTCGGTCATGGTCTCTGGTTGTATCACTCCTCCGAAAGTTGTCAAGTCACCCAAAGTGCTGACGTTTTCAGAAGTGTGTGCACGGCACCGCCAACAAGGTCATTAGCGGTTCTGTTGCCCAAGTTCTTTCAGCACCTCTTGTCGTGACCTCAACCACGCTGCGATATCTGGAACTTCAACTGGGAGCAGATGCCCGGTTGAAAGATATCCAACCATCGCCATTAGACCGAGTACCGCTTGTCGGGTAGCGAGTTCGCCAGACAATCCAAACTCTTTTTCAATGTCAACAGTCAACGCCCCGAGCACTGCTTTAGCCAACCCCCGTAGTTGTGGTTGCAGAACAGGTCTTTTGGCCAAGTCGGTAAAGAGGGAAAACGCC
>SYEA01000107.1 GCA_005800965.1 Actinomycetota bacterium
CAGGCGTGGCCGATGCCCGGGAGTGCGTCGTATTCACACAGCACTGCCACGTTGAGCCCGCTGTCGCCCACCTTGGTTTCGAAAGCGGTGTCCAAGTTGTAGGCCCCACGCGTTACGCCGAGGCCGGCCTTGTCGATCATTCGAGTGAGCAAGTCGTGCGCAAAGTGCTCTTCGTAGTTCAATTCGGGCTTGGCATGAATCGCGTGGCTGGCAGCGATGAGGTCTGCGGCTCGCCGATCAATGTCGGCAACAACGTGGGCCTTTAACTCAGCAATTTGTTTGGTGTCGAGCGCCATGGGGTCAGGCTAGTCAGCACCGAAAGTTTTATGCCGCTGGCATTGGTACACACAGCAAAAATGCATCAGGTCGCACATTGATGGTCAGATGAGCAGTGCGACCTCGTTGTTTGCCATCGATGGACACGGCACTGCTTTTTGCGCCATGTGGGCTGCTTGGCCACGTGACTTCGGTGCCACGGTGCATGGTGAGTCGTGGATGTGGGAGATGATCGCCCAGTCGCATACGTCGGCGCATGAGCAACAGTTGGCGCAGTCGGATGCTGCCCTTGAATTCCAAGGCATCAATAAGGCCGTCGTTGACGTGGGCGCGCGGCGCCACGTTTAGCTCCCCGAGGAACCCGCCAGTCGTCACCCAGATCTGCGGCTTGCGCCATGAGCCAACCACCACACTCGACAGCGCCAACACTGGTGCAGCATCATCGAGTTGCACCATCAACACGTCACACGGCAACAAGCGACACGGCTCCCCGAGCTTCGGTGCTCCCGTCTCCACCGACAGCCCGAGTGCACGCAAGATATCCCCCGACTCCAACCACACGTGCGTGGCGCCGTGTTGCAGGGCTGCACTCGCTGCTGCTTCGTCTTTGGCCACCACGCAGTCGTGGGGTGTGACGCCAACAGTGCCCCATGCGGCACCTTTCTCGATGGTCACGCTGCCCCACCTATCGGCATGCTGCTGGCGCTGAGCACTACACCACGCAAGACGCGGTGTGCCGCCTCGTCAGCCACGCTGCGAGTAACTTCGTCGGGAGCATGTTGAGCCACCTGGCGCAACAAGTCGATGAGCTGTTTCATCGTGCGCACGAAATCGCCCGGGGTGGTGTCATCGTCAAGTAGATCGGCAAGCTCGCTACCACCGGCCCATTTGGCAACCGTTTCCACATAACCCGCATCCGGGGCTCGGTGTGGTGTTAGCCCAGCGGCCGCTTCTTCGCGTTGTAGGCGCTTGCTCAGCACTTCTATTTGGCGAAACCGCGAACGCAGTTGGCTGGAGGGAAACCGCGGGTCGGGTGCTGCATCTGGGCTGCGGTACTCGTAGACAAATACCGAGCACACCGCAGCCAGCGAAGTGGGGTCAAGCCCATCGAGCAGCTTGGTGGCAATCGTTTCGGCAACCAGCAGGTCTGATTCGTGAAACACGCGCGATAGCAGCGTGCCACGTGGTGTCAACTGCCAATTTGCCACATACTCCCAACGCTCAAGCAGGCCGACGACATCATCAAACCTTCGGCTGACCACTTCTGATGCTTTGTCCGAGCGCGACACCAGCTGGAGCAGATCTCGATCAATACGATCCGCTGATTTTGCTGCATTGATCTTGAATTTGAGGTCAGGGTCCTTGGCGCACGGGTGAGCGTTGCGCGCCGAGCTCGACGCCGAGGCGGTAGGTGAAGGCTTGTCGATCTTCATTCGCGACAACCGATGCGCCACCTCGCGCAGTGCCCGCGGATCGCTCTGGTCGACGATGCCCTCAGTGGACAGTCGGGTCACTGTGCGTATGGATCGCACCAATTCGTCTGCCGTCAAGGCTCGTAACGAGCGGTTGGCAAACAACACCTTGACCTTCACGCCTTTGCTACGCACCGAAGTGCTGAGCACCACACCGAGCGCATCGTCAAAATAGGCCACGTCGCCGGCTTTGAGCGCCATCAGGCTCATTTCAATTTCGGTACGGTCGCGCTCACCAGCATCGCGCACGAACAAACGTCGGTATTCATCGATGTCCCCAAACTCGCTATGGGCTTGGGCACGCAAGCGGTCACGTTCCTTCTGGCGTTTGGCAATTCGTGCCTGCACCTCGACCACACCTTTGTTGGCTTGGTACTGCGCCAGTGACAGGTTCAATAAGTGATGGGTCTCTGCGGGTGAATGTGTACGCACAAGGTTTACCGCCATGTTGTACGTGGTGCGAAACGCTGAACTCAACCGAAACGTCTTGCTCATGGCCACCGCTGCGACTTGGTCGAACGATACGAACTGATTCCACACGACGATGGCGTGACCAAGACTGTCGATGCCTCGCCGTCCAGCGCGACCCGTGAGTTGCGTATATGACGACGCTTTCAGCAGTTCATGATGCTCGCCCGTGAACTTCGACATCTTGTCGATGACAACGGCCCGTGCTGGCATGTTGATGCCGACCGCCAAAGTCTCAGTTGCGAACACCACCTTCACCAACCCGCGCATAAACAGTGTTTCAACAATCTCTTTGAACGTGGGCACCATGCCGGCATGGTGGGCTGCTATCCCCGACTCAACTTGCGCACTGAATGTGGTGAAGCCGAGTGCTGCGAGGTCGTCGTCGCTCAGGCCAGCGACGCGGGCATCCACAATTTCGCGGATCTCCGCGCGTTCAATTTCGCTCGTAAGCCGTACCCCGGCTTTGTAGCACATGGCTGCCGATTCATCGCACTGATTACGACTGAATATGAAGTAGATAGCTGGCAGCAAATCTTTGTCGCGCAACACGTCAAGCATGTCAATGCGTGACGGCGGAAACAGTCGACTGCGTGAACCGCGACCACCTTGGCGTCGTCGATGGCCGCTTTGCTCACCCGACTCGATACGCAACATTTTGGGGTTGGGGGCCGAATCCACCAACGTATCGACGAGTACTACTTCGTCGATGGCTTTGTCGCCGTAGGCGTACATATTGCGCAACTCAACAGGTCGACGACCTTCGATAACCACCCGTGTTGGCCCCCGCACGGTGGAGAGCCAGTCGGCGATTTCTTCGGCGTTCGACACCGTGGCCGACAATGCCACGAGGCGCACCTCAGGTTCCAGATGGATGATGACTTCTTCCCACACCGGGCCGCGGTATTCATCCTGCAAGAAATGCACTTCGTCGAGCACCACTACACCGAGCGTGTCGAGTGCTTTTGAGCGTCCATAGATCATGTTGCGCAGCACTTCGGTAGTCATCACCAACAGAGGTGCATCAACATTGATGGCGTTGTCGCCAGTCAGCAACCCCACTTGCTCGCTGCCATAAAAAGCACAGAGGTCGTGATACTTCTGATTCGAGAGCGCCTTGATAGGCGCGGTGTAGAACCCGCGCTTACCTTCATCGAGCGCCATTGCTAGCCCGTACTCGGCGATGACGGTCTTCCCCGAACCAGTGGGTGCAGCAACGAGCACCGATTCTCCGGCGTCAAGGCCATCAAATGCTTGCACCTGAAACGGATCAGGGGCGAACTCGTAACGCGCCAAGCGTCGTTGGCGGGCAGTGCTGGTCACTCGACAGCCGACTTGCGGCGGCGCCACAAGATGAGTGCGCCGATCCCCACGGCGATGACGTACAACACGGTGAGCGGCACACCGAGCGCCATCAGCGTTATGGGGTCGCCACTGGGTGTGATTACGGCAGCCAGGATGAAAATCACCATGATGGCGTAGCGCCATTGTGTAATCAGCGTGCGTGGTGAGACCACTTCGACCAGCTGCAAAAAGACCAAGAGCACCGGCGATAAAAATCCGACACCAAATGACAGCATCATGAGCACGACCAGATTGACGTACTTGTTGATTTGATAGTTCTGCGTTACGTCGGCGCCCGACCAACCAATCAAGAATTCAAGCGCTCGGTCGAGTGTCCAATACGCCAGAAACGCACCAACGGCAAAGAGCACTACCGATGAAAAAATGAAGAAGTACGAGTATCTTTTCTCGCGTTTGGTGAGAGCCGGCACGATAAATCGCCAGATATTCCAGAGCAACACAGGAAGCGCCACTACTACCCCGCCCCATAATGCAATACGCATACGGGCTGAAAACCCATCGATGGGGCCAAGTGCATAGAGCGATCCATCGCAGTTGAGTGACGAATTCACCGCGCACAAATCGCGGTAGGGCTTGGTCAAAAATCGCAGAACTGGTTCATAGGCCAACAACAAGCCGATGGCCCCAACGGCGATTGCTAGCAGGCTGAAGAGCAGCCGAGTTCGCAACTCGGCAAGATGCCCCATGATCGACATGTCGTCGACGCTGCGCCGTGAACCGACCACGTTAAGGACCTACTGCGGGTGGCTCGCCAGGCGTTGGAGGTAATACGGGCTTGTTTGGCACAGCCTTGTCCACTGCAGGCTGAGCCGATACCGGCTTGTCGCTCACGGTCTTTTTGAATTCCGCAACGGGCTCGTCCACCAACTTGCGCACCTCGCGAATAGGTTCTTCCATCACCTTGTTCATTTCACGTTGCATGTTGCTGGTGACGTTGCGAATCTCGCGATACACCTTGCCAGCTCGCCGCATGGCTGAGGGCAGCTTTTCGGGGCCCAAGACTATGAGACCAAGCATGGCGATAAAGACCAATTCGGTGCCCGACAGATTGAACACGTAGCAAGCCTACGAGACGGGGTTGTCGGCATCGTAGTGTTGCGCCGTGCAACAGCGATTTCCCTCTCTTGTGCAACCCCCATGGCTGTTTGCCCATCGTGGCGCACGTGCACACGAGCAAGAAAACACGATCGCGTCGTTTCGCTTGGCAGTCAAGTTGGGTGCCACCGGGCTTGAGTCTGATGTGTGGCTGACACGGGATGGTGTTGCTGTTTTGGATCACGATGGCTGGGTTGGCCCGCGTTGGCGACGCCGGCCAATTGCCGACACCGTATGCGCTGCATTACCCAAGCACATCCCGACACTCTCCGAACTGGCTGAATTGGCTCGGCTTCATCAACTGGCCTTATCGCTCGACATCAAGGATGCAGCCGCCTACGACGTAGTTGCCCGAACCCTTGCCGATGTTTCTTCCGATCTCGTAGGTCGTTCTTTTATTTGCTGTGAAGATTTTGCATTGCTGCAAACCATCGCCCCGCGTTTGCGCACCTTGCAGTTGATCGACTCGTCAAGATTGGCCACGATGAAAACCGGACCAGAGCGTCGCTTGGCTGACTTGAGCAACCTCGGCGTGGTGGGGCTCAACATGCACCACACCGACTGGAACGGCGGTCTCGTCACCCTCGCCCATCGCTTTAACCGCCTGGCATTCGCCTGGGACGTACAGTTCGAGTACCAACTCACCACCACGTTGCTCATGGGCATTGACGGGCTCTATAGCGACTGGGTAGACCGCATGGTCGACGCCGCCAACGTGTTGTAGGACGCCCCTGCAGATCGTTGGCAGCGCGCCTTACAAGGTCGTCACGCTGCTGGGCGGCCAAATCACCACAGCAGCCCGGCCGACAATCAAATCAATGTCCACTGGGCCGAACATGCGGCTGTCAAATGACATGGGTCGGTTGTCGCCGATCAAGAACACTTCGTTATCTCCCATGGTGGTGGGGCCCACATCACCAGCACCACAACGTAATCCAGGCTCAAGTGTGGAATCCAGATCCTGATTGTCCAGCCATGGTTCGTCGAGCACGGTTCCGTTGATCGAGACCACACAGTTGGTAATCGTGAGGGTTTCGCCAGGCAAGCCGATTACACGCTTGATGAGATCATCGTGCTGCACCGTGTCGCCATTGAGGGTGATTCGGTCGAACACAATGACATCGCCGCGTGATGGAGAACCGAAGCGGTACGAAAGTTTGTTGACCAACACTCGATCATCTCCGAACAATGTCGCTTCCATCGATGGCCCGGCAATATAAAACTGCTGCACTACAAACGTGCGCAGAGCCATCGCAATAAAGACCGCAGTGACTAGTACGACGAGCCACTCGCGAACTTGTTTCAGCCAAGCCACGCGTCGCAGGTCTGGTGCTGCGTCATTCACTCAGGCAACGCTAGTTGCGAAAACTCTTGGCGTGCGGTGAACCCATCCATTCACAGCGAAGCAATCAATTTGTCCACCCGGTCGTCGTGGCTCTTGAATGGGTCTTTGCACAAGACGGTTCGCTGGGCTTGATCGTTCAACTTGAGATGCACCCAATCCACTGTGAAGTCGCGCTTGCGCTCTTTTGCGCGACGGATGAAGTCGCCACGCAGTCGGGCCCGCGTGGTTTGGGGGGCAATGTCTTTGGCCAATTCGATGGCCTTGTCGTCACACACACGCTCCACCATGCCGCGCGACTGCATCTTGAAGAAAATGCCACGTTCGCGATCAATGTCGTGATACTGAAGATCAAGCATCTGCACCCGTGGGTCGTCGAGCCCCACGTTGTGGCGCTTGCAGTATTCATCAATGATTCGATACTTGATGACCCAGTCGATTTCGCGGTCAAGTTTGAGTGGGTCGTTCTCCAGCGCAACGATGCAGTGTTCCCACATGTCGAGCGCTCGCTGTTCTTCGGTGGTGAAGCCGCGCTGGTCTGCATAGCGCAGTGCACGATCCAAGAGCTCGCGTTGGATATCGAGCGCCGACAACTCACGCCCGCTCGCCAGGCGTACCTTGCGGCGACACGTGACGTCATGGCTGATGTCGCGAATCGCGCGAATTGGGTTCTCCAGGGTTAAGTCACGCAGTGTGGCGACCGGGTCTTCGATCATTCGCAACACGCAGGCTGCGGCACCAACCTTCAAGAAGTTGGTGTATTCGCTCATGTTGGAATCACCGACAATCACATGCAAACGGCGAAAGCGTTCAGAGTCGGCGTGAGGTTCGTCGCGAGTGTTGATGATTGGCCGGCTGCGGGTGGTGGCGCTGCTGACGCCTTCCCAGATGTGCTCGGCTCGCTGCGAAATAGAAAACACCGGTCCGCGCGCGGTTTGCAAGATGTGTCCGGCGCCCGCAAATATCTGCCGTGACACAAAGAACGGCAACAGAGTCGCACCGTAATACGACAAATCGTCGGTGCGGGTAGTGAGAAAGTTTTCATGACAGCCGTAACTATTGCCCGCCGAGTCGGTGTTGTTTTTGAACAAATAGATGGTTCCGCGGATACCTTCGTCACGTAGCCGCTGTTCGGCGCCAGTCACCAGACCCTCGAGAATGCGCTCCCCCGCTCGGTCGTGGGTGATGCACTCAAGAATGGAGTCGCATTCCGGCGTTGCATACTCAGGGTGCGAACCAACGTCCAAGTACAACCGGGCTCCATTTTCCAAAAAGACATTGCTCGAGCGCCCCCACGACACCACCTTGCGAAACAGGTAGCGCGCTACTTCGTCGGGGCTCAGGCGTCGTTGGCCACGCAGGGTACAGGTAACGCCGTACTCGGTTTCGATTCCGTAGATCCGCCGCTGAAGTTCGGTGGTGGCCATCAGCGCAGGGCTATTGCCACCGCGTCGTCAGAGACTCTGGTGAACGCACGACGCTTCCCATTGCGAGACAGCGTCGCTATCTCGAGATCGCCCGCCGCCAAGGTGCGCTCTGGCCCAGTGAGGGCGGCGACGGCAACGCGGATTGCCCCCGCAATATCGAGGTTGTCGTTGAAGTTGGGTTCGAGTCGCTTGCTGATGCCTTCGGCATCGCCACCCAGCACACAGAAACGTTTTTCTTCCAGCAAGGTGCCGTCATACAAAATATGGAACATGCGGTCGTTGGCAACCATGTCGGATACCTCGACCACCAGGAGCTCTACTTCGAGTGGTTTGGGCCCCATCGTGGAAAACACATCGCCAAGTACTTGGGCGTATTGATTGGCCAGACTGCGTGCGTCCACGTCGTTGCGCGAATACTGATACCCCCGCAACTCGGCTGCACGCACGCCTGCCACACGCAATTGGTCGAACTCGTTGTACTTGCCAACGCCAGCAAAAGCAATGCGGTCGTAGATCTCACTCACCTTGCGCAGAGTGGAGGAAGGATTCTCTGCGACAATGACGATGCCCTCAGCAAGCTGCATCGCCACCAGGGCTCGACCCCGCGCAATGCCTTTGCGTGCGTAATCCGCGCGGTCCTTCATCATCTGC
>SYEA01000108.1 GCA_005800965.1 Actinomycetota bacterium
CGGCGAAGGTGTGCAACAGGCGCTCCTCAAGATTCTGGAAGGCACAGTGGCGTCGGTGCCACCACAAGGTGGCCGTAAGCACCCACATCAAGAATTCATTCAGATCGATACGACCAATGTGCTCTTCATAGTCGGCGGGGCATTCGCTGGTCTCGACCAAATCATTGGTTCGCGGTTGGGCGACAAAGGCGTTGGGTTCCATGCCCCTGTTAAAAGCAGGAAGGATCGGGACCCTGGCGACCTGTTCGCCCAGGTGTTGCCCGAAGACCTGCTCAAATTCGGCATGATTCCGGAATTCGTGGGTCGCTTGCCGATGGTGGGTGCAGTGCATTCGCTGAAGAAAGATGCTCTCGTGCAAATTCTTACCGAGCCCAAGAACGCGCTCGTCAAGCAGTACCAGAAGTTTTTTGAGTTCGAAGATGTAGAACTCGTGTTGACACCCGATGCTTTGTCGGCAATCGCCGATGCGGCGCTCACGCGTGGCACTGGTGCCCGCGGGCTGCGAGCAATTTTAGAAAATGTTCTGCTCGACACCATGTATGACCTGCCGGGCCGCACTGATGTAGCAAAAGTGGTGATCGAGGCGAACTGCGTTACCGATCGGGCTGCGCCCACCATCACCACGCGTTCGCCAAGGGTAAGCAAACCCAAGCGCGCTGCTTCTTAAACGCACTACGGTTCACGTCATGACCGATACGGCAATCGAGCGTGCAACTGCATATCTCGACGCTCATTCGGTGTATGAAAAGACTGGCCGTATCGAATCGCCGAGCACAGCCAACATTCAGCGTTTGGTCAACTTGATGGGCGACCCGCACGATGCGTATCGCACCATCCATGTGACGGGCACCAATGGCAAGGGCTCCACCAGCCAGATGATCTCCAAGTTGCTCATGGCACATGGTCTGCGGGTGGGCACCTACACCAGCCCGCATCTCGAGCGAGTCAACGAACGAATGGCCATTGATGGCGAACCCATCAGCGACGCCGAGTTGGCCGAGAATGTATTGGCCATTGCCGAACTCGAGCCACTCGTCGAATCGCGGCTGAGTTACTTCGAAATCATTACTGCCGTGGCCTTTCGGTGGTTTGCCAACAGTGCAATTGACGTTGGAGTCATCGAGGTTGGTTTGCTTGGTCGCTGGGATGCCACCAACGTGGTGAAAAGCGATGTCGCAGTGCTCACCAATGTGTCGCTGGATCACACCGAGTTCGCCGGGCCCACACATGCACATATCGCTGGAGAGAAGGTTGGCATCGTCAAAGCCGACAGTGTGTTCGTGCAGGGTGAGATTCGTGACGATGTCGAAGAGATCTGCGCCGAAGTCGTTTGCGCGCGGCGAGTAGTGCGCGGCAATCACTTCGAGGTGATGGCAAATGAGTTGGCCGTCGGTGGGCGGCTGGTGGCCGTGCGCACCATGCGTGCGCGATATGAAGATATCTTCGTTCCGCTGCACGGCAACCACCAAGGTGATAATGCGTCTGTTGCAATTGCAGCAGTGGAAGAGTTCTTTGACAGCGCCATTACCCGCAACATTCTTGACGAGGGTTTTGCAACCGTCGAGATGCCTGGCAGGTTCGAGATTCTGGGTCGTCAGCCACTCGTTGTTGTCGACGGGGCGCACAATGTTGGCGGGGCAGAGGTGTGCTCGGAAGTCTTTTTTAACGACTTCCAAATCGAAGGTAGGCGCTTGCTGGTGGTCGGCATGTTAAAGAGTCGCGATGCACGTGAACTGCTTGGTGCGTTGCGAGCAGATGAGTTTGACGAGGTGGTGTGTTGTACTGCGCCAACTCCACGCGGCACTCCTGCCAGTGAGGTCGCAGCGGCGGCCCGCGCCGCCGGCTGTGAAGAAGTGAAAGTTGTAGAACAACTCGACGGCGCATTGGCGTACGCATATCGCCAGATGCGAGCCGAGGATACATTGCTGGTCGCTGGGTCGCTATATGTGGTAGGTGCTGCACGACCTGTGCTCCGTCAATTGATGCCGTAGGGGTAGCCTTACGGCGTGACAAACCCCGCCAACAGCAAACGAACCCTTGTACTTTTGAAACCCGACGCCGTCGAACGGGGCTTGGTAGGTGAGATTGTGTCGCGATTTGAGCGTCGCGGCCTAACGATCGATGCGATGCAATTGCGCACGCTCGACAAAGCCACTTTGGCCAACCACTATGCCGAACACCAGGGCAAGCCGTTTTATGCCGACCTCGTTGAATTCATGTCGCGCGGCCCAGTAGTGGCGATGGTGGTGGCGGGCCCCGACGACACCTGGGAGATTTTGCGGTCGATGATGGGTGCTACCAATCCGCGGGCTGCTGCACCCGGCACTATTCGTGGTGACTTGGGCACGATTTTCACCGAGAATCTCATCCACGGAAGCGATTCGGCAGAATCTGCCGCAAGGGAAATCCAAATTTTCTTCCCGGGTCTCTAAGGCACCACAGTGGCCGGCACCAACCCGATTTCGCTCACTCGCGACATTGCCATCGATTTGGGCACGGCCAACACCCTTATTTACATCAAAGGTGAAGGCATCGTGCTCGATGAACCGAGCACTGTCGCCCTCGACACGTCAACCGGCCAAGTGGTTGCCGTCGGCCATGAAGCAAAGCGCATGTGGGGACGCGCCCCGCGCAACATACGAGTGGTGCGGCCACTCAAAGATGGTGTGATTGCCGATTTCGATTTGTGCGAACAAATGTTGCGCGAGTTCATCCGTCGAGTGCACACCAGCCGGTTCAGCAAACCACGCATGATCGTATGTGTGCCCTCAGAAATCACCGGCGTCGAGCGTCGCGCGGTGCAAGACGCCGCAGAATTCGCAGGGGCGCGACGTCCGGTGTATGTGATTGAAGAGCCCATGGCTGCAGCGATTGGGGCAGGCCTGCCAGTCAGCGAGCCCAGCGCTAATCTCATCGTCGACATTGGCGGCGGAACCACAGAGGTGGCGGTCATTTCGCTGGGCGGCATCGTTACTGCGAGTTCTTGCCGTGTTGCGGGCGATGAAATCAACGATGCAATTGTGGCGATGTTTAAAAAAGAGTTCAACCTCGACGTCGGAGACAATACGGCCGAAGAAGTGAAGATTCAGTTGGGTTCAGCCTGGCCGTTAGAAGAAGAACTCACAGCAGATGTGGGGGGCCGAGATATTGCTTCGGGGCTACCGCGCACCCAGGAAGTCACAACGGTAGAAATACGGGCTGCGATTGATGTTCCCGTTACTGCGATCATCGATGTGATTAAGAGCACGCTCGAGCGAACGCCGCCTGAACTTGCGGCTGACGTAATCAGTAGCGGCATCACGTTGTCTGGGGGTGGGGCACTGCTCACCGGGCTCACCGAGCGCATCATGCACGAAACTGGAATCAACGTCATGGTGGCTTCCGACCCGTTGCTGTCAGTGGTTTTGGGTGGTGGGCTGACGCTGGAGAACCTGGACGCGATGAAGGGTCTCACTGCGCAATCGGACGACGAGTAACACGGCGGTCATTCGAGCGTGGCTCAAAACAAAACCAATCTCCGGCGCGCACTTGTGTTGCTGGCGTTGGCCTCGGTGTTTTTCATCACACTGGATCTCAGCGACTCGTCTTCCACATCGCAGATTCGGCGGGTGTTTGGCACTGTGTTTGCTCCGATTGAAAACATCTCACGGGTAGTCACTCGCCCCTTAAGTGGTGCGTGGAATGCATTTCGTGAATACGACGACGTGGTCGCTGAAAACAATCGCCTGCAAGAGCAAGTCGCGCTGCAGGAAGGTGCAGCAGTCGCCGCCGCAGCCTCGGTGCGCTTGTCACAAGAGCTCCTGGCTCTCAACGGGTTGCCAACGTTGGCGGGTATCAATTCGGTAACGGCGCAAGTTATTGGTGAGACGCCAACCAACTTTTCACAGACTGTGGAGATCAACCAAGGTTCCAACTCGGGAGTGAAGGTGGGCATGCCGGTGCTCAATGCGGCGGGGCTCATCGGCAAAGTGACCGAAGTGTTTGCTGATCGATCGCTCGTGATGCTTGTTTCTGACCCTGACTATGCGTTGTCGGTGAAGGTGGTAACCATGTCGAGTCGCACGCCGATTACGCTGCCTCCGCTCGAAACCCAAGATGCGCCGAGCGTCGACTCGGTGCTTGACACTGCAGACACCACGACTTCTTCGTCCTCAACAACTACAACCACCACGATTTTGGGCTTCACGCCGTCAGCCACCACGGTGCCGGCTGAGGTGGTGGCGGGCGCAGGATCGAACATCACGGTGCCATTAGCCAGCCAGTTGGCGGTGCGTGAAACAGGCATTCTGGAAGGGCGCGGGCCTGGAGTTCGCCCGATCGTGCGATTTTTGGATGCATCAACTCGGGCATCGGCGATTGAAGTCGGAGCACCGATTGTGTCGTCGGGCGGTTCACGCAGCCTGGCGCCACCCGATGTGGTGATTGGCGTTGTGTCGCGAGTGGTGGAGCGACTCGGCACGGCTGGGCCAATTCTGGAAATTGATCTGGTGGCCGATCTTTCCAACTTGTCGTTCTTGCGAGTGTTGTTGTACCAACCAATCACCGAATCAGGGCGATGACCCGTGTTTGACCGGATCATTGCCGCAGCAGCAAGTCGCTGGTTTCGATTGGTGCTTGTTTCATTGTTGGTGTTGTCGTTGCAGACCACGTTGTTCAGCGAGGTGCGACCGTTTGGGTACGCCATTCAGATTCTGGCTATTTTCGTCGCGTGTGCTGGGGTCACTCACGATGTGTATGTCGGAGCCGTCGCGGGGCTTGTCAGTGGTTTTATGTACGACGCAATTTTGGCGACACCACTCGGCATTTCAGCCTTGGTGCTGGGCGTGGTTGGCGCTGCGGCGGCTGTAATGCTGCAGCCGTTTCGTGATCCCACATGGTGGCTGCGTTTGTTGGTGGTTGGCGTGGCGGCTGCACTGGGCGAAGTAGTAACGCCGTTGTTGAAAGCAGTCGTTGGTTTGGATGGTTGGTTGGAATGGCGCATTCTCGGAGCGTTGTGCGTAACTTTCGTCGCTGCGATGATGTTCGCCGCACCGATGATTTCGTTGGCACGCTGGACGTTGCGAGAAAAAGTGATCTATGGCAGTCGATAAACAGCAACGGCGGTGGTCGGCGTTGGGTGGCTTTGCCATTGCACTGCTGGTGGTGCTGCTGGCGCGGGTGTGGTTCTTGCAGGCAGTCACCAAGGAAGAAACGGATCGCATCATTGATCGGGTGCAGTCACGTGTGGTGAAGTTGATTCCCGAGCGGGGTCGAATCTTTGACGTAAATGGCCGTGTCGTGGCCGACAATAAGCGGGTGTTGGTGGCTACCATCGACCGGCGAATCATCGACGACCCGCAGGATCGCCTAGAGATGTTTCAGCGTTTGTCGGGGCCGCTGAATACGCCAATCGAGCGTTTGTATACCCGCGCCGACGACAAACGCTATGACCAACTTACGGAGATGCCATTGGCATTTGATATCTCCGAAGAGCAAGCTGCATTTTTGATGGAGCGCATCGAGGACTATCCGGGTGTGGTGATCAAAGAGGACTGGCGGCGCATCTATCAATATGGCGCGGTCGGCAGTCATGTGCTTGGGTTTCTTGGTGCGATTCAGCCCGGTTCTGCGGAATATTACAAGTCACTTGGCTATGACCCCAATGAGCGCGTCGGGTTGTACGGCGTTGAACTCACCTACGAAGTCGACCTACGTGGCATTCCTGGCTACGTGCGCTACGAGGTCGACGCCGTGGGGCGCATCAAACGCGTCATAGAGCGGGTGGAAGCCCAAGCGGGTCGCGACTTGCAGTTATCGATTGATTTTCGCCTGCAGCAGTTTGCTGAACAGGCGTTGGAGTCGCAGTTGGTGGTGCGACAGCGCAACGAGGCTCCGCAAGTGATGTTGCCTGAAGGGATTCCCGACCCCCAATACGAAGAGGTCAATTACTACAAGGCACCAGCGGGTTCGGTGGTAGTGATGAACCACAACACTGGCGAGGTGGTGGCAATGGCCTCGTATCCGCGTTTTGACAGTCGGTGGTTTACGGCCAACGTTGACGCCGAGAAGTTTGCCGAGGTGTTTCCCCTTACCGACGACCCCGACCGTTCCATCTTGGTGAACCGAGCGGTGTCGGGTCGATACAACCTCGGTAGCAGTTTCAAGCCGTTCGTTGCCTATGCGGCATTGAACACAGGTCAACTTCCCGGGGGAGCGTCGTACACGTTTGATGACCGGGGGACCTACAAATTGGAGAGCATTCCCAAGGATCGTTGTGACCAAGGCGTGAAATGCGTATTTCGTAACGCCGTCTGTCGTTCGACTGGTGCGCCGTGTCAGTACGGCGAGGTCGACGTAGAGGCAGCACTCGCGGTTTCGAGCGACACATTTTTTTACAAGATCGGCGAACAAATCTTGACGGAGCGCGGTTATCGAGCCGTACTCGAAGAGGAGGTGCGACGGTTCGGCTTCGGCTCACCAACCAATATCGATTTGCCATTTGAATATGCAGGAACGATTCCGAATGCTGCGTATAAGAAATATTTGGCAAGTCTCGGCGTCATCGCCGAGGATGCCGGTCGTGCGTACTACGTGGGCGACAACGTATTGTTTTCGATTGGCCAGGGGTTGTTGTCGGCGTCGCCACTGCAAGTGGCGAATGCGTACAGTGCTCTCGGCAACAACGGCACCCTGCACGAACCCAGGGTGGTACGCGCCGTGTTGACACCAGGTACGCGCAACAAGGCCGCTGGGCTTGCTGACCTACAAACTGCATCGGTCATTACGCCAGTAACCGAGAAAGCACCAAGCACGATCATTCCACTACCGCCTGAAGTACGCGATCCGATAGTGAGCGGGTTGCGGCGCGTAATCACAGGTCCGGGCGTGACTTTTGATTATTACCACAAGACCACTGGTGAGAACCTGTTTCGAAATTATTCGGGAATTACCATCGCCGGAAAAACCGGCACTGCCCAGGGCTTCAATAACTTGCCGTGGAACGACTCGTCGGCATTCGGGGCATTTAGCTTGGACGCAGGCTCGCCGTACAGTGCTTTTGCGTATCTAGAAAAGGCCGGATATGGGGCAACGGCGGCTGCACCGGTGGTGAAGTGCATCTTTTTGGCGCTCAGCAAACAGTGGCGAGTCGACGAACTGATTCCCGCCGACCCCTTGGACACAGCGTCAGCCATCGCAGCACCAACTGCCCGGCTACGCAACCCCATGTGCCTGGTTAGTGCCACAGCAGAGTCGCGAGGCTGAGATGTCAATTGCCTTTCGAGTGCGTTCACGTCCCAGTGACCCACGCGGTTCGGCGAGTGTGCTTGACCCGTGGCGCAATGTCGATTGGATGATGCTTTGGGCGGTCGGGGCTCTCGCCGTAATCGGTGTCTTCAACATTTATGCGACTACTAGCCCGCGGCTGGTGTTGCGAGGTGCCGACCCGTTCTATTTCACTCAACGGCAGGTGTTGTTCGTTTTTGCGGCAGTCGTTGCGTTGGGCGCGGTGATGTTTTTTGGGCACGACTGGCTGCGAAGCATAGCGGTGTGGTTGTATGCGGCGACTACATTTTCGTTGTTCATTTTGCTGTTGTGGGGTCGTGCTAGCAGCGAGACGAAGCTGTCATTTGATCTTGGTGTCATCGCAGTGCAGCCGGCCGAGGTGATGAAACCCGTACTTGTGCTCGTGTTGGCGGCCTGGTTTGCTGATGCCGGCATGCGCACGATGCCCTATGACGAATTCATTCGTGCCTTGCTCATTGCTGGGGCGCCGTTCTTGCTGATTGCTTTGCAACCCGACCTTGGTTCGGCGATGACCATCGCTGCTGGCGTGTTTGGGGTGTTGCTCATTGCCGGAACCCAACGGCGTCACTTTGTGTTCATCACAATTCTGGCCACACTCAGTTTCATGGCCTCAATTTGGTCAGGTGTCGTGCGTGACTATCAGCTGGAGCGCTTCACGGCGTTGTGGAACCAGAACAACACGAGTGATCGAAGTCTGCAGAACTTGGTGTTGCAGGTGCGCTACGCAAAACGAGCCGTAGCGGCAGGTGGATATTTCGGTAAGGGATATCTGCAGGGTGAACTCACCAATGGTCGATTCATTCCCGTGCAGTCAACCGATTTTCCCTTTTCGGCGATTGGAGAGCAGTTCGGGTTGGTCGGGGCGTTTATCGTCGTTGGGCTTTTTTCGTTTATCTTGTTGCGGGTCTGGATCATCGGACGCAACGCCAATAGCCCATTCGGGCGGTTCTTGGCAGCCGGGGTGTTTGCCACACTGGCTTGGCAGGTGTTTCAAAATATTGGAATGACCATCGGCATCACACCCGTTTCTGGGCTACCCCTGCCTTTTGTGTCCTATGGCGGGTCGCACTTGGTGGCGTGGGCCGTGATGATTGGGCTGGTGCAAAGCGTCGAGATGCGCCGTTCGGCCTAGGTGGGTCAGTAGGCTGAGAGGCGAGTCGGGGTTACCCAACCACAGATTTGTACACACGCACGAGCGTGCGAGCGCAGGGGAAGATGCGCACCGCGCCACGGCACGACGAATTCGGCGCAACGGCGCGGATTTGTCGCCATAGGAAAGGTTTTGACATGACGAATGAGTTTCCAGAGGGCGAGCGTTCGCCCATTGAATTGCCCGACCCGCCACACGAGGGACGCGCAGTGATTCCACCACCACCGGGGCGTGCGTTCGGAAAACCACGCGAAGACGGCAGCCCTGAGGCACCAACGGAAAAAGCCCCCGAGGGTGATTCGGCGCGCAATGGCAATCGTGAGCCGAGCCGCAACGGCAACACCGGCAACCGTCGTCGTCGCCGTGGGGGACGGGGTCGGACGCGGAATCGCAGCGATGACCGACAGGGAGACGGCCGTTCAGATGGCCGATCTGGTGGTCGGTCTGACGGCCGCTCGCGGGGTCGCTCCAGTAGCCGCCGCACGAGTGATTCTGACGCTGCACGCGACGACTCCGAAGCTGGGCTGATTGCGCGGCGACGCGGCAAAGAGCGCGATGGGCGTCCGCTGGGTCGGTATCTCATGTGCGTGCACGTGCGCAACGATTTGACCCAGGTTGCTCTGTTGGAAGGGCGCAGTCTCATCGAGCACTACGTGAGCCGTCCGGCAGACGATGTGGCACAGATTCACGGCAGCATTTATCTGGGCAAAGTGCAAAACGTTCTGCCCGGCATGGAAGCGGCTTTCGTCGACATCGGCACCCCGAAAAACGCTGTGTTGTATCGCGGTGACGTGCAGTTCGACAAAGAAGATGTGGTCGAGCAAGGCCCCGAGCCACGCATCGAACACGTGCTGAAGCGTGGACAGTTGATTCTCTGTCAGGTAACGAAAAATCCGATCGGCGAAAAAGGTGCCCGCCTCACACAAGAAGTGTCGTTGCCTGGGCGTTTCGTGGTGTTGATTCCTGACTCCAAGACCTATGGCATCTCCAAGCGCTTGCCCGAAGGCGAGCGTCGTCGTCTGCGCAATGTGCTGGACCGCATCAAGCCCGAACAGCACGGCCTTATCGTGCGCACGGCGGCGGAGAACGCCACCGAGCACGAACTTGAAACCGATATGAAGCAGTTGGTCGAGCGCTGGGCGCAAATCAAGGCCAAGGCCGAAAAGGCCAACTCGCCTACGTTGCTGTACCGCGAGCCGTCGTTGGCAGTGCGAGTGATTCGCGAAGAGTTCAGCAGTGACTACCGCGGCATTGTCATTGATGATCGTGCATTGTTCGAAGAAGTCCGTGATTACATCGTGGCGTTCAACCCTGAGTTTGTGGATCGCGTCGAATTCTGGGACGAAGCCCAGCAAGGTTTGCCTTTGTTCGAACAGCATCGCGTGGTAGAGCAACTGCGCAAGGCACTCGATCGCAAGGTGTGGTTGCCATCCGGCGGCTCGCTCGTCATCGAGCACACCGAAGCCCTGACGGTAGTCGACGTGAATACGGGCAAGAACGTGGGCAAGACGAATCTTGAAGAAACCGTGCTCGGCAACAATCTTGAAGCAGCCGAAGAAGTTGCCCGACCGTTGCGACTACGCGCCATCGGGGGAAGCATCGTCATTGACTTCATCGACATGGAAATCAAGGAGAATCGTCGCAAAGTGGTCGATGCCTTGCGCCGGGTGCTGGCACGCGACAAGACGCGGACCCAGGTCTTTGATATCTCTGAACTGGGCCTCGTGCAGATGACCCGCAAGCGCATCGGCGAGGGGCTCATTACCTCGTTTGCCGACACCTGTGCGGACTGCCTCGGCCGGGGAGTCGTAATCGACACCGAGCTGCTGGAAGACGAAGCGGCCGTCGAGGCTGGTGCCGATCTGCCCAAGATTGCCCGATAGAGTACGAGACCGTTATGTACGCAGTGATCGCCTCAGGTGGCAAACAAGAAAAAGTCACG
>SYEA01000109.1 GCA_005800965.1 Actinomycetota bacterium
ATGACCTCGTCGGGTTGCTCAAACTGGCGCGGGTCGCGGTTGGCCGCCGGGAAGGACATCAAGATGCGATCACCGGCCTTCATGGGGCAGCCTTGAAACTCGGTATCGCGGTCCACGATGCGAGCCATGGTGACGGGCGAGTAGGCCCGCAAGAGCTCTTCGATGGCAGTTGGCCACAGCTCGGGGTTGGCCCGCAATTGCTCGCGATGTTCGGGGTGCTGGGCTAAGTGCCACAGTGACGAGCCGATGGCGCTCCAGGTGGTGTCAATGCCCGCAACGAGCATGAGGTTGCAGACCCCGAGCACGTATTGGTCGGTGACCGGATACTTGTCGCCCGAGTTGAGCAGGTCAGTGATGAGGTCGTTCTCGCGTGGGTTCTTTTTGCGATCGTCGAGTTGGGCCTGGAAGAACTTCAAGATCTTGAGGCGGCTTTCCAGTCGTACTTTTGGATCGGTGAGCCCCACTTCGAGCACGCCGCGCACCCAGCCGGTGAATTCATCGGCCATCTCGGTGGGCACCCCGAGCATGGTGGCGATGACTCGCACGGGAATCTGTTGGGCATAGTCGGTGCCCGCATCGGCTTCGCCTTTGGCGATGAACTTGTCGATGAGCTGGTTGCACAAGTCGCGGGTGCTTTGTTCGTATTTGGCCACGGCTTGCGGCGCAAACACCGGAAGGATGAGTCGGCGGTGCCAGTGGTGGTCGGGGGGATCGCTGGTGATTGGCGGTGCAGCAACACCGGCGTAGGGGCCTTCGGCTGCTGCTGCGGAGCGTGGCACCACGATGATGTCGCGCGATGTGAAAATTTCGTGTTCCTGCGCGATGGCGACTACGTCGTCATAACGCGTTGGAAACCACGACCCACCCCAGCGATCAGAGTGGGCAATCGGGCACTGCGACTCACGAATTTCTTCCATCGTGGGATACGGATCACGCACAAACTCGGGGTCAAAAATATTGAAGTCAGTGGTGGGGTCGTTGACCGGCCCGGCGTTTTCTTCAAGCGTTGTCATGGCTACTCCTCGATGATGATGGCGTCTTCAGGGCAGTTGGCTTGGGCCCGGCGGGTCTTGGCGTGCAGTTCGACGGGCAAATCACCGACAATGAGCACTGTGGCGTGACCGAGTTCGTCGCTACCAAATACCTCGGGTGCAGCAATCGAACACATTTGCTGGCCTTGGCATGAGGCTTCATCTACTCGTACACGCATAACGACAGATTACTTGTGACTCGTCATCCGAGTGCAGTCGGGGTAAAACTCTTCCACGGCGCGGCAGTTTCGAGTTGAGCCGCTACCCGCAACAACACATCTTCGCGTCCATAGGCCGCCACGAGTTGCACACCGATGGGCAGACCAGTCGCGGTACGGCCAAGCGGCAGGCTGATGGCAGGTTGACCCGACATGTTGAACTGGGCGGTGAAGCGCACCCACTGGCTGGCTAATCGCGAGGGCTTCATCGGATCACTCGGATCATTCGTGAACGACCCAACGGGGAACGGGATGCGCGCCAGCGTGGGTGTGAGCAATAGATCAAAACCGCCATGCCACCACTGGGCAAGCGCGCGGCGGAACATCGCTGCGGCAGCCACCGATTTTGCATAATCAACAGCCGACGATCGGGCTGCATATTCGGCTTGTGCCCAGTTCACTGCTTCGATGTCGTCGCTCGTGGCTGGGCGGCCGAGCAACACGGAAAGTGAATCGCGAGACACAGCTTGCACTGTGGCCCACATCGCCCCGAATCGCGGGGGGAACGTCGCGTCGGCCATTGCTTGTGGGTATGACTCTTCAACGCTGTGGCCAAGCGATTCAAGCAACTTCGCAGTAGCGCGTGTCGCATCACGACATTCGTCGTCGACGTGCGCACCGTGCGGGTCGTGGTCGAGCATTCCGATGCGCAGTCGTTCGACTGGTGCACCAACCTCGCTGAGAAACGGTCGTGCTGGTGGTGGTGCAATCACGCCATCGCCGACTCCGGCACCGTGCACAGCGTCGAGCAGGGCAGCGGTGTCAGCCACGGTGTGGGTGACTGCGAGTTGCACACTCAGCCCGGCTTCGTCGCCGAGTGGTGCCAGTGAAACACGACCGCGACTTGGCTTTAAACCAACGAGACCATTGCACGACGCCGGAATTCGAATGCTGCCACCACCATCACTGGCATGGGCAAGAGGCACGATGCCGGCGGCCACCGCGGCGCCTGCGCCACCGCTCGAGCCACCGCAGGTGCGCGTCAAGTCGTGTGGGTTGCGAGTCGGGCCCCACGCTTCGGGTTCGGTCACGGGCAGGCTGCCCCACTCGCAACTGTTTGTGCGCCCAAATGGAATCAGGCCGGCGGCAACGAAACGTGCCGCGAGTTCAGAGGTCTGTTGTGGAACGTAATTCATCGCTTTGATGGCTTTATTGCCGTTGGAAATTCGTTGCCCGGCGTACAAGATGCCGAGATCTTTGAACAGTGTTGGCACACCGTGGAAAGGCGCATCGCCGTGTTGCTTGTCGGCTTGCTTGGCTAGTTCTCGCGCGTGTTCCAACCAGGTGATGTTCACCGCATTGATCTGCGGGTTGAATGCTTCGTAGCGCTCGATTGTGGCACTGAGCAATTCGGTTGCTGAAACTTTTTTGTCGCGAACTAGCCGAGCTTGATCGAGTGCTGACATAAAGCGTGTCTCTCGGGCCAATGAAGACAACGCGGCAGCCGAAGATGTAGCCATGATTCACTAACCTAATGAGGTCGTGTCGTCGCAACATTCATCGGGACGCGCGTCGGTGCTCGAAGTTTTGCGTGCCCCATCTGTCGGCATGTACATCGGGGCGAATGTGCTGTTGTACGTTGGGCTATCGCTCCAGGTCACCACATTGGCGAAACAGGTCTATGACATCACGCGTCGTGAGATAGATCTTGGGTTTCTCGGGCTGGCTGAGTTTCTGCCGATCGTGTTACTAGTTTTTGTCTCGGGAACGGTTGCTGATCGGTTCAATCGCAAGCGAATTTCACAAGTTGCGATGTCGGGTGAACTTATTTCAGCATTGCTGCTCATGTGGTACGCCTCGACGCAACCAACTGGTGTTCTGCCGATTTTTCTCATTGCTATTTTGTATGGCGCGTCGCGAGCTTTTCTGGCCCCAGCCATGCGACCGATTGCCGCTGCCATTGCGCCTGTCGGTCGCTTGCCGCAGATGATTGCTCTGTATTCCACAGTGTGGACTTCGGCAGGCATCGTTGGCCCCGCGATGTCTGGATTCTTGTATTCTGCGTCGCCGGTGCTGGCCTACGGTGTCGGCTCGGTAGTGATCCTGTTGGCTCTAGTGCTGTTTTCCAACGTGCGGGTTCCTGCTACACAGCGCGGTATTGAGGGCAATGAACGACCAACACTGCGCTCGGCAGTTGAGGGCTTGAGTTATATTCGGCGCTCGCCAATTTTGTTTGCTGCAATCTCGCTGGACCTCTTTGCGGTGCTATTCGGCGGCGCAGTGGCACTGCTACCGGTGATTGCCGAGGAACGTCTCGGTGTAGGGAATATCGCCTACGGATGGCTGCGTGCTTCTGCGGGTATGGGGGCTGGGCTCGTTGCAATTCTTTTGGCGGTGCGGCCGTTGCGACGTCATGTAGGACGCTGGCTGCTCGTGGCTGTGGCGGTATTTGGTTCAGGCACCATTGTGCTTGGGCTGACCCGAAACTTCTGGGTTGCTTTTTTTGCAGTGATGGTGTTGCACGGAGCCGACATGGTGAGCGTCTTCATTCGCGGGTCAATAGTGCCATTGGTGACGCCCGATGACAAGCGTGGTCGCGTGTCGGCGGTGGAAAATGTGTTTATCGGTGCCACGAATGAACTCGGTGCATTCGAGTCGGGCGTTGCGGCGCAGGCAGTGGGTGTGCCAGCCACCGTGGTGGGTGGTGGCATCCTGACGCTTGGCATCGTCGGCGTGTGGTGGTTTAAGTTCAAGTCGATGCGTGATGTTGACCGCTTCGAGGATCTGAAGCCTGCATGATTCGTCGTTGGTTGTCGTTCGGTGTTGTCGCACTCAGCCTTGGCACCTTTTCGTGTGGCAACAACTCGCAGGGTTCACAGTCGGGGCAGCTCGAGGGTGTTGGTCGCTTGCCCGGGTACGACTTCTGGGCACCGGTCACCTTGCCTGACGGCGTGGCACTCGCCCTGCCGTTGCCCGAGGGAGGGCCTGTTGGTGGACGTGTCGACGGCAATCGTGTGCTGTTGGTGGGGGACTCAGTTTTGGCTTCTACTGCCAAGCGTTACGGAAACGAAATGTGCAACACACTTGAGCCGCTGGGTTGGCAGGTTGCAGTAGAAGCAGAACCGGGTCGCTTCGCTGAATTCGGCGTGCGCGTCTTGCAGTCGCGAATTGATGCCGTATGGGACGTAGTGGTGATCTACCTCGGCACCAACTACGAAGGCAATGAGTCGTCACTGCGTACACAGTTTGAAAAAATGTTCGAGACCACCCGCGGGGTGGAAACAGTGGTGTTGACAACAGGTGTGTTTCGTGATGCCCAAAAAACAGTGAACAAAGTGATTAAAGAAGTTGCCGGAGAGTTTGACCATGTAAATGTGTTGGATTGGGCGCCTGTGACAAAAGTGAGAGGCATCAACAGCGCCGACAACATTCACCTCTCTGACCTTGGTCGCGCCGCGCTAGCCCAAACCATTGGCCGAGCGCTCGACTATGCGCCGTATCGCGAAGCATCGTGTCTTGACCCGCGATTCCGCGACGACTCGGCAATCAATCAGCAGCCGGTGGAGACGACGCTTCCGTAGTTTCGGCTGCGCGGGCGGCTTTTCGTCGTGCGGCGCGCTCTTTGGCTTGGGCGGTAGTGATCTCGCGGTGGTGCGCACGACACAGCACCTCTAGTCCGCCTACCCCGTTGTGATCGGGGCTCAAGTGATGATGACAGCCCGGGCCGTAACCAGCGCCTTGGCGCGCAGTGCGGTGGTTGACCTCGCAATCGCGACGCTCGGCGCGGCAGCCGCGTTGTTCACAAAAATATTTGGCACGACGTTTGGCTGCTGCGCGGGCAAAACGCCAGATGTGGTTGCGCTGGTAATTACGGGCGCATCCGTTGCTGCACCACGTGCGGCGGCGGGGTGCCGTGATCAGTGTGTTGCACCATTGGCATCGACTTGGCTCGCCTTGCCAGGCCGAGAGCGGGCAACTGATGCGCTCTTGTTCGAGCACGGAGAGTTCACCCGCTGCACGCACCGGTGCAGAGCCACGCCGACGTCGGCGTGGCTTACGCGCGGATGTTGACCGGCGTCGCGCGCGTCGCATCGACCATGTCGAAAAAATCGTTGCCCTTGTCGTCGATCACGATGAATGCGGGAAAGTCGCGCACTTCGATCTTCCACACGGCTTCCATACCGAGTTCGGAATACTCGAGCACATCAACCTTGGTGATGCAATCTTGGGCCAGGCGAGCTGCGGGGCCGCCGACCGAACCGAGATAAAAGCCACCAAATTGCTTGCAGGCGTCGGTGACTTGCCGCGAACGATTGCCCTTGGCCAGCATCACGAGACTG
>SYEA01000110.1 GCA_005800965.1 Actinomycetota bacterium
TACTGTTTCAACAATTGGGATTGTCTTATGGGCTCGACGTGGGAGGCAAATAACGTCAGAAGCGCTGATGATTACCTCGGGGTTCTTGGCGTTTGCTGTTGGGGTTTTCCCCTATATATCCTCCGGAAATTTAGATTCACGAATGATATTATTTTTTTGGGAACTTAGTTGGACATCAAGACACCAACTACTAATGCCGTTGGGGTCATCAGTAATTGGTGTCTCACTTGTGTGTTTTTTTTCGGAGAACAAGTCTCGGTTCATCCTTGGATTGGCAGCGGCAGTCATGCTCGCACTGAATGTTTTTTGGGGAATCGGGTCTTACGTGGATGCAGTGAAGAGAGACAAGATAGTAGAATTAGTTTCTCTTGAGCTCATGAGTGATGAGTCCTTAAGCTTCGTAATAACTGACGAGACACAGCATCTTAACTTTCGAGCAGGTTTTTACCGCAGGTATGAGTTTGCGGGACTTTTTTCCCAAGCAGGGAAAGTTCCCCCCCCTGTTATCAAAGATGAATGTGGGAATGAGTTGAATCAAACTGAAGTCATCATCAAATCAGATAAAGGTCTCCTTCAGGCATTTTTTTCCCGCGATTTAGGGCTTTATCTAGAAATTCAACCATGTAAATCGAGTTGAGTGGCGTTTCCTAACAGACTAGGGATCTTGCTGCCTGGTATGACAGTTTGAAACCGATCTAGGCTGGCGAACACGAGCGGGTGACGGGAATCGAACCCGCGTCCTCAACTTGGGAAGCTGATGTTCTGCCATTGAACTACACCCGCGGCACTGAAATCGTACCAACGAGTTGCATTTACTAGGGTTCGGCACGGTGATTCTTTCCGATCGTTCCATTCGCGAGGCGCTGGCGGCCGGGCGCATTGTCATCGACCCACTGGATGAGGCCTGCTTGCAGCCGTCCTCCATTGATGTGAAGGTGTCGCACCTGTTTCGCGTATTTCGCAATCACTCGCACGCGGTTATTGACGTGAAGAAAGAACTGGCAGACCTTACCGAGGTGGTGGAAATGAAGCCCGACGAAGCATTCATGCTGCACCCGGGAGAGTTTGTGTTGGGCTCGACGCTCGAGCGGGTGGCCATAGCCAACGACTTGGTGGCACGTGTCGAAGGCAAAAGTTCACTGGGGCGATTGGGGTTGCTCATTCACTCGACTGCTGGGTTCATTGACGCCGGGTTCGATGGCCACATCACGCTCGAGTTGTCGAACGTCGCGAATTTGCCGATCACGATTTACCCGGGGATGAAGATTGGTCAAGTGAGTTTCATGACCATGACCACGCCGGCTGACAAGCCGTATGGATCAGGTGCTCGTGGGTCGAAGTATCAAGGCCAACGCGGCCCGACACCAAGTCGTTATTTCGAAAACTTCGACAAGTAACCCTGCGCCGTAATCTGTGCCGTTTTGGCGCGGTGTGAAACTTATTCGCCAGCGACAGGCTCGCGCAGCGGAGCACCGATAGCGGTGGCGGTGCGTTCACCATTTTCGAGTGCATCAAGCAGGTGAATGGCAATGTCGCCCACCTTGACTGCCGATTCGTCCTTACCTGCACCCTTCACGCCGTCGTCCATCATGATGTAGCAAAACGGACAGGCCGTGGCCACACGGGTTGCACCGGTCGCGATCGCCTCGCGGGCTCGTTCATCGTTCACTTTGGTGCCGATGTTTTCTTCCATCCACATACGTGCACCGCCAGCACCACAGCACATTCCTTGGGTGCCATTGCGCGGCATTTCCACCACTTGAATGCCCTTGATTGAACCAACCACTTTTCGCGGCGCCAAGTACACGTCGTTGTGGCGGCCCAGATAGCACGAGTCGTGGTAGGTAATGCGGTCATCGAGCGATGCATTGCTCATATCCAGTTGGCCCGAGCCGATGAGTTCTTCCAACAACTGCGTGTGGTGCACCACTTCGTAGTTGCCCCCCAGTTGCGGGTATTCGTTCTTCAGCGTGTTGAAGCAGTGTGGGCACTGGGTGATGATTTTCTTGACGCCCATGCCATTCAACATCTCGACGTTCGGTGTGGCCAACATCTGAAAGAGGTATTCGTTGCCGCTGCGTCGCGCGCTGTCGCCAGTGCACATTTCGCTGGGCCCCAGGATGGCCACGTCGATGCCTGCGCGTTTCAGCAACTTGGCCATGGCCTGCGTGACTTTTTTGTTCTTGTCGTCGAATGATCCGGCACAGCCAACCCAGTAGAGGTATTCGTGCGTGAGTGGTGCGCCCGGGTCGAGAATCGTGACATCCAGATCATTTGCCCAGGCTGCGCGGTCGCCTTGGTTCATTCCCCACGGATTGCCTTGGTTTTCCATGGCACGGAAAGCATTGCCAAGTTCGGCAGGGAAGTTGCTTTCCATCAGCGTGAGGTAGCGACGCATGTCGAGAATTTTGTCGAGGATTTCGATGTTGACTGGGCAGGCTTCGTCGCAGGCCTTGCAGGATGTGCACGACCAGATTTCTTCGGCGGTGATGCGTTCGAATACCGAGTTGACGCTGACGGTGATTTCGCTGTCCACTCCGATTGGCGGCGAGACACGTCCACCTGGGGCATGGGCGGCTGTTGCAGCCATGACTTCGCCACTCTTCAGCACGATTTCGCGGGGATCAAGTGGTTTACCCGTGGCGCTCGCTGGGCACACGCTGGTGCAACGGCCACACATGGTGCATGAATCAAGATCGAGCAGTTGCTTCCATGTGAAACTCTCGACGGTATTTACGCCGAACGACTCGAGTGATGTTTCGGCCAGGTTCGGCATGGCGCGCATCGCACCTTTTGGTCGCTCGCGGTCCCGCAGATACATGTTGAGTGGCGACGTAAAGATGTGGCGCAGCATCGTGATGGGCAGCAACGCGAGGAACGCAATGAAGGTGAGGACGTGAAACACCCACCAGCCCTGATGCCAGGCCTGCAGCGTGCTGAGCGATGCACCATTTACCGTCTGGGCCAGGGGCCACCCGACGATGCTCCACTTTTCGTAATCGATGTTTTTGCCCGCGGCTTGCTCGGACGCGATGCGGAACATCTCGGCTCCATATCCGCTCACGCCAATTGCCAGCATCACACCCAGAATCCAGGCGTGTTCCGGCTTTGACTTGATGCGGATGCGGTACGGACGTTGCACGTAGCGCCGCACGATGGCCCACACCACGCCGCCAGTAAAGACGAGACCTGCGACGTCGCCAATGAGGGCGTAGCCGCGGTACACATCGCCATGCAAGAACTTGAGCGACTCGGGCATCTGGTGATCAATTTCCAACACCGTGGTGACCCCGAGCAACACGAGGAATCCGAAATACATCATCGAGTGCATGAGCCCGGCGGCCGAATCGCGCAGCAAGGTGCGCATGTAGACACCGGCACGGAAATCTTTGAGGCGTCGCTTTATATTTTTAGGTGTAGTCCGGCGGTTGTCTGGCGCCCCACGCTCCCAGTTGCGGATGCGATCAGCAAAGCGCAATGACCCCCAGATGAGCATCATCGGGATGACCGTGTAAAAAGCAATAATCAGTGGCCCAGGAATGCCACCAAATACTTCGCGGTGTATAGGCGAGGTGCTTTTCCAGCCCGTGAGCGATGGAACAAGACCAGACACCAGGGTGAAGATCCCGATTCCACAGCCGAGGATGATGGACAGCTGGTACGGCTTCAACCGCCGGGATTGCACGGCCGGCGAAATGGTGTCCCCTGACATGTCAAGGGCAAACGCTAGTTGTGTTCAGCCCACAACTGCGCGGTCGAGTTCACGAACGCGCGAGGCCAATGTGGTCAACAATTTGCTGGAAAGCACAGGCACATCCTGCAAAACACCGTGAAAATGCCGCTGGCTGATGACCAACACTTCACAGTCGGTGTCACAGGTGACGGTCGCAGTCCGAGGGCCGTGGTCCAGCAAGGACAGTTCGCCGACCATCGCGCCGGCACCAATTGACGCGAGTTTCTTGCCGTTACGGCGCACCGTGGCCTTGCCCTTCACGATGATGAATGCCTCGCGGCCAGGTTGGCCTTGTTCGGTGAGCACGCGACCGGCCTTGAACGTGACTTCGTCGGCAACTTTGACGATGCGAGCGAGATCTTTTTTGGAGCACGACGAAAACAAAGGAACGTGATGCAATGTGGTGAGGGGATTAACGGTGTTTGCCATGTCCTCAACGGTACGCATGTATTCGTGCGACAGTGCACGAATACGAGGTGATGGTTGTCTCAGGTGCCTGCTTGGCCAGCAACGGCGTGAGTCGCAGCAGCAATCGCAGCAGCATCACCAAGATATGCGACGTGCGCCACACGCAACTCGCGGCGGTTGCGATCATCGCTGGTCACGGGTTCGAACTCATATTGACGCGGGATTCCGGTTGGAATGTTGAGATCGGCAATCGCCGCCTCGCTCAGCTGTTCGAGATGCATGGCGAGTGCGCGCAATGAATTGCCGTGCGCCACCACCAGCACGTGTTTGCCGTCCTGCAATTGCGGCACCAATACTTGTTGCCAAAACGGAACCACTCGCGCAACGACATCACGTAGGCACTCGGTGGCGGGAAGCAAGGCGGGGTCAATATGGGAATATCGCGCATCGTTGGCTGGGTGTTCGGGGCTCGATCGATCTACCGGTGGTGGTGGCACGTCGTAACTGCGGCGCCACAATTTGGTTTGCTCCACGCCGTGTTGTTGCGTGGTCTGTTTTTTGTCGAGACCCTGCAGTGCGCCGTAGTGGCGTTCGTTGAGCCGCCAATCCTGCACCACGCCCACTGCTGGTTGCCCAAGTTGTGCGAGCGCCCGACGGTTGGTTTCGATTGCCCGCGTCAACAGCGAGGTGTACACCGAGTCGAATCGCAATCCTGCGTCGCGCAACGTGCGGCCAGCGGCATCGGCTTCGTTTTCGCCCCGCGGGCTGAGGGGCACGTCGTGCCAACCAGTGAACAAGTTCAACTCGTTCCAGGTGCTTTGGCCGTGGCGCAACAACACCAAGGTGCCGGCCCGACTCGTTGATTGTTGTGTTGTGGCGTTCACGCCGCAAGGCTAGAGCGCATGCCAGGTCTGCCAGAGTTGTGTGCATGACCCAGCACCAGCCGTTTGACGTCGTGGTCGTGGGGTCGGCCAATATGGATTTAGTGGCACGCGTGGTGCGACTGCCGCATCCTGGTGAAACGGTGTCGGCTCACGATTATTTCGAGGCCTGCGGTGGGAAGGGTGCCAATCAGGCGATTGCTGCGGCACGGGCTGGCGCACGCACCGCATTCATTGGTGCCGTCGGTAGCGACGCAGCGGGCGACACCTTGCGTTCAGCATTTATCGGTGATGCAGTCGACGTCAGCATGCTCGCCACGGTGCGCGAACCAACTGGGCGCGCGTTGATTGGCGTGTCTGACGATGCCGAGAATCTCATCATCGTGGTGCCTGGCGCCAACCACGCACTGTCGGTTGACCATATTGACGCAGCAGCAGCGCTGCTGGCAAACGCCAAGGTGGTGTTGGTGCAACTTGAAGTTCGGCTCGCTGTCGTGCAGCGTGCCCTAGAACTTGCTGGTCGCGACACCATTGTCGTGTTGAATCCTGCGCCAGCAAGCGAACTGCCCGATGAGGTGTTGCGTCATGTTGATGTGATCACCCCCAACGAACACGAAGTTGCACTGCTGGGTGGCGCATCATCGCTTGTGGCCCGCGGGGTGGCCAATGTGGTCGTCACCCAAGGTGCGCGTGGGGCACTGCTGGTGACACGTGATGGCGAGACACGAATCAAGCCGTTCGCGGTGACTCCGCTTGACACCACTGGCGCAGGGGATGCATTTTGTGGGGTGCTCAGTGCCCGGCTAGCGGTGGCTGGCGGGTTGGCTGAGCTGGCTCTGGCGTTGCGGGCTGCGGCGGTTGCTGGGGCGCTCGCGACCCAGACCGCCGGTGCAGTGCCGTCGTTGCCGGCCTGGGCGCAGGTGGCCGCAGCGTTGCAGCAGTAGGGCCAGCGCGCCGTAGGGCAGGCCTCATACCCGGGTGACAAAGAACCTGAGCCGCAGTGGCTCAAGTTCGGTCGGTGCCCCCGTATGCTGATGCCTCACGTTACGGAGGTAACTACATGCCCAAGGCAGTCGGAATCGATCTCGGAACCACCAACTCTGTTGTTGCTGTTTTAGAAGCAGGCGAACCCGTCGTCATCCCCAACTCCGAAGGGGCCCGCACCACACCATCGGTGGTGGCATTTTCCAAATCGGGTGAAGTGCTCGTGGGCGAAGTTGCCAAGCGTCAGGCCATCACCAACCACGATCGCACGTTCCGCAGTATCAAGCGTTTCATGGGCCAGGACTGGCACTCAGAAGATATTGATGGCAAGAAGTACACCCCGCAAGAAATCAGCGCCCGCACTTTGATGAAGCTCAAGCGTGATGCTGAGGCGTACCTCGGTGACACGGTCACCCAGGCAGTCATCACCGTTCCTGCCTACTTCGATGACGCACAGCGCACGGCCACCAAAGAAGCCGGCCAGATTGCCGGTCTCGAGGTATTGCGCATTATCAACGAACCAACGGCAGCTGCGTTGGCCTACGGCCTCGACAAAGGCTCGCAAGAAGAAACCGTGCTTGTATTCGACTTGGGTGGCGGCACATTCGACGTGAGCGTGTTGGAAATTGGTGACGGAGTCTTTGAAGTAAAGAGCACGCACGGCGACACTCACCTCGGTGGTGACGATTGGGACCAACGTGTGATGGATTGGTTGGTTACCCA
>SYEA01000014.1 GCA_005800965.1 Actinomycetota bacterium
CTTTCTTCACGACGGAAGTGAACCCGGACAGTGACAGTCGCACCGGACGCCTCGTGGAAGTCGACTTCACAAAAAAGATTTTCTCGAATCCAAGTGACCCGCGTACCGAAGCGTACGTGTCGGGCAAATTCGGCTGATCTAACCCTCGTCGCCCTGCTCGCGTAGAAAGCGTTCAAAGGCGTCACCTAAATCATCAGCGCTTGGCATAACCGTGTTGTTGTGTCGGTCATACTCAGCCTCAAGCATTCGCACGTAGTCCTTCGTTTGCTCGTCCTCTTCGAGTGCAGCCTCGTGGATATCTGCCCATCTCTGAATGTCGTCATACAGCCCAGCATGTTGGGTAGGAACATTGAGCACACGCTCGATGTGTCGCAAGAGCGCCGCTGATGACTTGGGGTGCTCAGAAGATGCCAAGTAATGCGGAACCCCAACGCGCAATGACACAGCCGGAATGCGTTCGTGCTCAAGCCGTTCAAGGAGCACACCAACGATGCCTGTCGGGCCTTCGTATTGCGGTCGCGAAAGCCCGAGCTTGTCGGCTAGAGCGCGGTTTGTGGTGCTGCCCGTCACGACGGGTGTGCGGCTGTGGGGCAGTGCGTCGAGCATCGAACCAACAGTCACCACTGCACTGCACTGCAAGTCGCGGGCACATCGCACGATGCAGGCCACGAATGTTGGCCAATGCAAATGCGGCTCAACACCCGAGATGACCACCAAGTCGCGGCCACCATCCGTGTCGCGCGTTGCCATCACCTCGTTGGCGGGCCAACGCACATGACGCTGGTCGTCTTCATCCACCCAGATCTCGGGTCGTTCTTGAGTGAAATCAAAAAATGGATCCGGGTCAATTGAGGCCACGGTGACGAAGTTGCGGTTTTGCATGAGCCAGTCCAGGGCACCAGTGGCGGCCTTGGTTGCATCAAACCAACCTTGCAGAGCCACCAGCATTACTGGGCGTGACAAGCGAGGAATCTCATCAATATGCGAGTCGAGCACTTCGTCAACCGTGGGGTAGTTGTCAGAGAATTGTCGCATTGTCATGCACGCAATCGCTCGGCGACATAGTCGACACAGCGGGTGAGTGCTGCAACGTCGGCAGGTTCAACCGCCGGAAACATTCCGACCCGCAATTGGTTACGGCCCAACTTGCGGTAACCATCGGTATCGACGATGCCGTTGCGGCGCAACACAGCATTCATATCGCTTGCTGCAACACCATCAAGGTCGATGGTGGCCACCACATGTGAGCGCTGGGCAGTGTTGGCTACGAATGGCGTGGCATACGCGCTTTGTTGTGCCCAGTTGTAGATAATGCTGGCTGACTCGGCCGTGCGTGCAGCACACCATGAAAGGCCACCTTGCGCCAGCATCCACTGCAGTTGTTGGTCGAGCAGAAAGATAGTGGCGATAGCGGGGGTGTTATAGGTCTGGTCAGCACGCGAGTTATCGAGGGCGATTTTCAGATCCAGCGACGCAGGTGTCCAGCGACTCGTGGAAGTGATTTTTTCAATTCGTGCAATGGCACGCGGCGAACAGCAGGCGATCCACAAACCACCATCGCTGGCAAACGATTTTTGGGGGGCAAAGTAATAGACGTCAACTTCGCTCGGCGACCAGGCAAGACCGCCCGCAGCAGAGGTCGCATCAACAATGACCAGTGCATCGCCGATACCTGCAGGACGTGTGAGCTGCATGGCGACACCAGTCGAGGTTTCGTTGTGGGTGAGGCAGTAGGTGTCGACATCGGAAGCAATGGCCGTGGGATGAGTGCCGGGCTCACTGCTCACCACCATGGGCTGGCCAAGATGCGGTGCTGCTGCGGTGGCATCGGCAAACTTCTGAGAGAACTCACCAAACACCAGGTGTTGGCTGCGCTGTTCGACAAGGCCGAATGTGGCAACGTCCCAAAACACCGTTGAGCCACCGTTGCCGAGCACGACTTCCCACCCGTCGGGCAGCGAAAACAACTCGCGGAGCCCGGCACGAACACTGCCGACCAGCTGTTTGATGGGCGGCTGGCGGTGCGAGGTGCCCATAAGTCGGCGGCCAGTCTCGGCAAGTGCGTCGAGTTGTGCATCGCGCACCTTGGAAGGCCCGCACCCGAAGCGCCCGTCACTCGGCAACATTTCGGCTGGAATCGTTATTGCTGTAGCGGGCTGCATCGTCACCGTCTTAGCATGGCAGGGATGTCGTCAAGTTCAACACCAGTGAACAAGAAGTCAAGGGTGTCGACTCGACTGGCGGCCATCGCCGAATCTGCCACGTTGGCAGTCGATGCCAAAGCAAAGGCGCTGCAGGCCAAAGGTGAACATGTCATCGGCTTTGGTGCCGGTGAGCCCGATTTCGCCACACCCGAACACATCGTTGAAGCGGCAGTAAAGGCAGCGCGCGACCCGAAGGCTCATCGGTACACACCAGCAGCCGGGTTGCCGGTCTTGCGCGATGCGATTGTTGCAAAAACCAAGCGTGATAGTGGCTTCGAGTGCGCCTCGTCGCAGGTGTTGGTGACGGTTGGTGGCAAGTACGCAGTGTTTGTGGCGTTCGCCGCATTGTGCGACCCCGGCGACGAAGTGATTTGCCCGGCCCCATATTGGACCACGTATCCCGAAGCCATTGCGCTGGCTGGCGGTGTGCCCAAAGTGATCGACACCACCGAACAAACCGATTTCAAAGTCACCGTTGAGCAACTGGAATGCGCCAAGACACCGCGCACCAAGGTGCTGCTCTTTGTTTCGCCCGACAACCCGAGCGGCTCGGTGTATTCCCGCGCAGAAACCATTGCCATCGGCCAATGGGCAGCAAAAAATGACGTGTGGGTGGTAACCGACGAGATCTATGAGCACCTCACCTACGGCGGCCACGAGTTTCATTCGATGCCCACGTTGGTGCCCGAGATCGCCGACCGTTGTGTGATTGTCAACGGTGTCGCCAAAACTTATGCCATGACCGGCTGGCGCGTCGGTTGGATGATTGGGCCACCCGACGTGATGAAGGCTGCCATCAACTTTCAAAGCCACACCACAAGCAACGTGTCGAACGTGGCGCAATACGCCGCCCTTGCCGCACTCACTGGTGGGTTAGATGACGTGGCACGCATGCGCGCAGCCTTTGCGCGGCGTGGCGAGCAGATGCATCAGATGTTGACTGCAATTCCGGGCGTTACCTGCATGAAGCCGCAGGGTGCGTTCTACTGTTTCCCCAATGTGGGCGGTTTGTTACAGCGCAATATTGGTGGCATCACCGCGCACAACACCATGCAGTTGGCTGATCTCGTGCTTGACCAAGCAAGGGTGGCTTTTGTGCCAGGCGAAGCATTTGGCGCGCCAGGGTATGCCCGCTTGTCATTTGCGCTGGGTGATGACGACCTGCGCGAAGGCATTTCGCGGTTCGCCTCGCTTGTTGCCGGCTGAACTGCTATTGTCGAGGTGCTGCAGCGATAGCTGCAGTGCATATTCGTAAGCGAAGTCCGGTGAGATTCCGGCACTGTCCCGCAACGGTAATGCGACTCCCGATAGTTATCGGCGCGTCGTAAGTCCGGTCGCCTAACGAATGTGACCCATCAACTGCTCTCGCAAGAAGAGCAAGGAGACATCATGAAAACGTTACGACTGGTCGGCCTTGCCGGCCTTTTTTTATTGGTACCCACTTTGGCTGCCTGTGGCAACAACGGTGATGACTCGGCAGAGACCGATGAGACAACAGCAGTGGTGGAAACCACGATTGTTGCTGAGTTCCCGGTGACTGTTGGTGAACTCACCCTCACTGCGGCGCCACAACGAATCATTTCCATGTCGGCAACGGCAACGGAAATGCTGTTTGCCATTGGTGCTGGTGATCGTGTGATTGCGGTCGATAATTTCTCCAACTTTCCGGCGGAGACAGCGTCGCTCGAAAAACTTGATGCGTATCAGCCAAATATTGAGGCAATTTCAGCATTGAACCCCGACCTCGTGATCATCAGTTACGACCCAGGCAACTTGGTCGAACAATTGACGACGCTGGCGATACCTGTGTTCACTGCCGGTGCAGTGGCCAACTTGGATGAAGCGTACGCGCAGATCGAACAACTTGGGGCGCTCACCGGCCAACTCGCCGAGGCGGTACAGGTGTCCGGGGCCATGCAGACAGCGATTGCAGAAATCGTGGATGGTGTGACCAAGCTTGATCCACCGCTGACATATTTCTACGAACTTGACCCCACGCCATACACCGTCACCTCCAACACTTTTATCGGTGGTGTGATGGCGTTGATGGGGCTAGCCAATATTGCTGACGGTGTGGAAGAAGGCAACGACTACCCGCAATTGTCAGCTGAAATCATCGTCGAAAAGAACCCTGACATCATCTTTCTTGCTGACACCAAGTGCTGCGCGCAGTCGGCTGAAACCTTCGGCGCTCGCGATGGTTTTGGCGGCCTCAAAGCAGTGGAATTGGGCTCAATCATCGGGCTTGACGACGACATCGCTTCGCGCTGGGGGCCACGTCTGGTGGATTTGGTGCGTGCCGTGGCCGAAGCAATCGCCTCGCTGTTGGCAAAGTCTTAGGCAAGTCAACGAGCAATCACCCTGGCCACACCCAGCATGTTCGCCACACCGCGAGGCGGTCGCATGACGCGGTGGTTGCTGGGCGGGCTAGCAGTGGTGCTTGCCGCAGTGGTCGGGTTATCACTCGGGCCGGCCGGGCCGACGTGGTGGCGGGTGCCGCTGGTGTTGCTCGACCGACTTCCGTTGTTGTCTATCGACAGCGGTGTCACTGATGCACAGTGGAACATCGTGTGGCAGATTCGTGCTCCACGTGTGGCGCTGGCGGCCTTGGTGGGGGCGATGTTGTCGTTGGCTGGTGCCAGTTATCAGGGTGTGTTTCGCAACCCATTGGTCGACCCGTATCTGTTGGGTGTGGCGGCCGGTGCGGGGCTTGGCGCAACGATTGCATTTGCAGTCAATCGCGATACAACTGCAACGTGGCCCATTGACCCCGTGCCAATTGCAGCGTTCATTGGCGGCGTTGTCGCCGTGGCGCTTACATACACAATTGGCACGGCATTCGGGCGTTCGCGCTCAGCAACCACGCTCGTGTTGGCAGGTGTCGCCGTAACATCACTAGCCACTGCAGTGCAAACTTTCGTGTTGCAACGCAACAACGATGTGGTGCGACAGGTGTACTCGTGGATTCTTGGTCGCCTGACGTCTGCAACGTGGGGCGATGTGCGACTGGTATTGCCCTACATCGCGGTGAGTGCGGTGACTTTGTTGCTGTATCGACGAGTAATCGACGTGCTGCGCGTTGGCGACGACGAAGCGCGAGCCCTCGGTGTGAATGTGAATCAGGTTCGCATCGTTGTGGTGCTGGCAGCAACACTCGGCACCTCTGCCGCTGTGGCGGTGAGCGGCCTCATCGGGTTCGTCGGCATCATCGTGCCGCATGCGGTGCGTCTGCTGATGGGTTCGTCGAATCGCATCGTGCTGCCGCTCAGTATGTTTGCCGGTGCGGCTTTTTTGATTGCCGCCGACATACCCGGCCGTATCCTTACGTCGCCATCTGAAACACCCATCGGTGTAGTAACTGCTTTCTTCGGTGCACCATTCTTTTTGTTTTTGCTGCGCATGCGCGAGGCCCGCCAATGAACGGTCTTAACCTGCGCGGCGTGCGTGTGGAATACGGCGGCTGTGCAGTGGTCAGCAGTGTCGACGAAACACTTTCGGCAGGCGAGTGGCTGTGTCTGATTGGCCCGAATGGTGCCGGCAAATCCTCGTTGCTGCGTGCACTCGCTGGGCTCGTTGATTTTTCGGGCAGCGTGCAACTTGGCGGCAGCGAAATACGCGGCTTGAGCGCCCGCGAATTGGCCAGGCAAGTAGCTTTTGTGGCGCAAGATCCGGTGTTGCCCGACGACATGTCGGTAATCGACTACGTCATGCTTGGGCGCAACCCGTATATCTCGACATTCGGGCGCGAGTCGGCGCACGATCGTGACGTCGTCGCCGGCCTCATTACGGAACTGTCTTTGGCTGTGTATGCCCGACGGATGCTCGGCACGCTGTCGGGCGGTGAGCGTCAGCGCGTTGTGATCGCGCGGGCACTCGCCCAAGAGGCGCCGGTGCTGCTGCTTGATGAGCCCACTAGTGCGCTCGACCTTGGCCACCAACAACATGCGTTGGAACTTGTTGATCGGCTGCGCCGGGCCAAGAACCTCATCGTGGTCTCGGCAATGCACGATCTCACCTTGGCTGGGTTGTATTCCGACCGCTTATTGTTGCTGCATCAAGGGGTGGGCGTGGCGCGTGGTGGTGCTCGTGAAGTGTTGCGAAGTGAAACGCTGGCAGAGTTCTACGGCGTTTCTGCCCGGGTCATTCATGAACAAGACGGTACGGTTGTGGTCGTGCCACAGCGCAGCCACGGAGAGATATAGCAATTTTGGACGAAGTAGCAGCACGAGCATTAGATGCCCAGGTTGCTGGTTGTGCAGCAGCACACCAACGCTTGTTGGCAGGCGTTGCCGAATTGAGCGATGCCGACGCTCGAGCAGATTCGATGCTGCCTGGTTGGTCGCGGGGTCATGTGTTGAATCACTTGGCGCGCAACGCCGATAGTCATACCCGCATGTTCGAAGCTGCAACTCGGGGTCAAGAGTCGCCACAGTATCCGGGTGGCATGGCGGGTCGGGTGGCTGAAATCGAAGTGGGGGCAAATCGCACTGCTGCAGAACTCGTCGCCGATACACGGGTGTCTATCTACACGCTCGAAGCCGCGTGGGCGGGGGCTTCATCCATCACGTGGGAGGGCTATGGCATCAAGTCCCACTCCGATGGTGCGCCGCGCGTGCGAATTTCGGATTTGGTGCTCATGCGGTGGTGTGAAGTCGAGGTGCATCATGCCGACTTAAATATTGGTTTTACCCATCACGACTGGACCCCATTGTTTGTTCGTTATGATCTTGATCGTCAAGTGATGTCGTGGAAGGCGCGCCAACCGATGGGGCTTACGACGCTGCCCGAAGTGATTCAAAAACTCGCACCAAACGATCGCTTGGCATGGTTTTACAACCGCATCACCGTTGCCGGGGTGTCTGCCCCACAGGCCTACTAATGCGTAGTCGACGAATGGCGGCTTCTCTCGTCGTAGCGATGTTGATGATCGCTGCTTGTGGCGAGGAGTCAAAGGGGCCCAAGCAAGGTGTGCATGATGTTGGTGGTAACGACGCATTCAATGCTTCGCTCGTGGCAGAAAATGTGATTGCGGATGTAACGGTGGCACCTGCCAAAGTTGGTGACGTCATCGTGCACATGGAATTCGCCCCGCCTGGTGGCAAGTTGCAGCAAGTGGAGTCAGTAACCGGCAACCTGATACCGCCGGATGCGGCGCTGTCGACATTGGTGTTGTGGTTTGAAAAGAGTGGCACGAACCACTTTCACTACGAACTTGCCGTGCCGATACCAGGTGAGTGGACTTTGGAGTTTGACGCAGTCTTGGCTGATGGCACTGCAGCGCTGTACACCACGAAGGTGACTTTTACCTCGTAACTGTCTCCCGCAACACCAAGTGATGCGGCAAGCCCGAAGCGAGTTCGATGAATTGCTCGTCAACGGTGTGGAACCCGCAGCGCTCGTAAAAATACAACGCTGAATCACGGGCTTTGGCCCACACGTAGCGGGCACCAACGCTGTGAGCGTGATCCACACCGGCGTCGATAAGTGCGTGCCCGACGCCCGTGTTCTGCATCTCGTCGAGCACCGCCATGCCGCGTAGCTGCACGGCCATCGCCGTGGTGTCGTGTTGCCAAGGCCGTATCAACCAGGTCGAGGTGGCCACCACGCGGTTGCCGAGGGTTGCGCCGATGTGGGCAGTTTGCGGCTCGTCGTCGCCGTCGTATGCGGCATCCTGCGATGGTGTGCCCCGTCGCAACACATCGAGCCGCACAGCCAGGGCA
>SYEA01000015.1 GCA_005800965.1 Actinomycetota bacterium
CATCCAGCTCAACTGCGTGTGCTCCTTGCTCGCGAGCCAGCAAAAACGCCGCAATCGTGTTGCCACGCACTGCTTTTGATGCGCCGCGATGGGCCATGATCTGGGTGGTTGTGCGCATGGTTATGGGTGCAGCCTCACCCGCGTCAGAGTAGTCAATTTGCCCCTTGTGTTTGGAGGGTTTGGCACTTAGTCTGACGCTCGCATGTCCATCCTTGCTCAAAGCCTCGCCCTTGGTTCAGCCGACTACACCTGGCGAGTAAACGCCAACTGCAAAGAGATTGATCCCGAACTGTTCTTTCCCATTGGCAACACTGGTGAGGCTTCGCGCTTGTTGATGCGCGCCCGAGCGGTGTGTGCCGATTGCGGCGTGCGCAAAGAGTGCCTGGAGTTTGCGCTGACCACCAATCAAGACTGTGGAGTCTGGGGCGGCACCAGCGAAGAAGAGCGCCGCGATATTCGCCGGCGCAATGCGGCAGCGCGTCGCGCCAGCCTCGCTTAGTTCGCCGCGTCGGTAGGTATTCGCAAGTCGACTACGGTGCCCACGACTGTGTTCACAGATGTGCCATCAGCGGGCTGACCACCAGCCGCGTGGCTACCGTCTTCCAACGCGGCATCACTGAGATCTTGAGCGGTGGCTTGCCGCATGACGATCGTGCCACCGAGTTCGGTGGTCACGAGGGTGCGCACAATCGACAGCCCCAACCCGGTGGCTTGGGCAATATCAAACTCCGGGTTTACCCCTACACCGTTGTCGATAACTCGAATGTGCAGTGCGTCATCCTCGCTGTCGCGTTGCAAAAACACCCGCACGACGCCGTCACGGCGAGAATCGCCGAAGGCGTGATCCACCACGTTCTGCAACAACTCCAAAATCACCACCGACAAAGGTGTGGCAATGGTTGCCGGCAAACGCCCGGCATCGCCGCGCACCTCGAATCGCATTGGGCGATCACTTGACTGCAAGCTTTCCTGGGTGAGTTGAATCAGCGGTCGAACGATCTCGATGAAGGCCAGATCCTCGCCTGGCTCACGCGAGAGTGTTTCGTGTACCAACGCGATGGTACGGATGCGTCGCACTGAATCAGCAACTGCTGCTTTTGCTTCATCACTACTCAGGCGCCGACCTTGCAGGCGCAGCAACGACGAGATGGTCTGCAGGTTATTCTTTACTCGGTGGTGAATTTCTTTGATGGTGGCGTCTTTGGTGAGAATCAATCGGTCGCGCCGACGCAGCTCTGACACGTCACGCATCAACACCACCCCACCAATCACGTTCACGGCACGAGCCCCACGCTTCAGAATGGGGATCGAGCGCACCAGCAGTGTGACATCGTGATCCTGGTCGAGTTCTTCAACCACGGGCTCGCGGCGCTCGAACGAAGCGCGCGCTGCATCGTGGGCAAAACCCAGCTCGGCCAAACTCTGCCCGACTGCATTGGCTCGAATTCCCACTCGATGAAGCGCCGACACGGCATTGGGTGATGCATACCGAACTCGTGCACTGCCGTCGAGCACGATTACCCCGTCACCAACTCGTGGCGCAACGCTCGAGTCGGCAACACGCCCAGCAAAAGGAAACAACCCCGAGGAAATCATCGTGGCAAAGTCATCGAAAATCGAAAGATACGTGCGCTCGAGTTGCCCGAGTCGTCGCCCCGTCACCTTCGACACCTCGCGCGTGAGCACTGCGATTACCTTGCCGTCACAGACCACTGGTATCGCCGACATATTCACCGGATCGGCAAGATACGGCAGGGTGATTTCACCTTGTTGAATCTTGCCAGTTTGTGCTGCAGCAGCGATAAACGGCCGATCGGTGTCGTCGGCGTACTCACCCACGAGGTCGCTCTGATACAACGTTTGACCGGTCGCGGCACGAACCTGCGAAGCCGTCAACCAGTTGATGCCACCGTCTGACGCGACCGGAACATAAAGCAATAAGTCGGCGAACGAAAAATCAGCGAGCATGCCCCACTCCGACACCAGTGCAACAAGATGGTCGACTTGGTCAGACGACAGCGACGTGTGCTGATCGGTGAGTTCAACCAGCGTGGGCATGACTAGCGACCATTATTGCCGCTGGCTAGCCCACTACGGGGCTACATCATTACGGGGCGACAGTATTACGGGGCGACAGTATTCCAGGTTGACGCAGCGTGAGCGCCTCACCCATGGCCAGCAACGCACCAACATCGGTGATCTCACCCGACCGTGACTCGCTCAGCACCACGTCGGTGCCCCAGCTATCCATCTCGGCCAAAGCGCCAGCCTGGCGTTCAGCGACCTGGGCAATGGCGTGCTCTGCTTTGGCCAGCGCATGCACTCGGCTATCGGCATGACCACTGACTGCCGTGGCCCGCACGCTGGCCCCGTCTGCAAGATGGGTCGGCATCAACCGATTGGCCAACACCACTTCCAGGCGATGCTGTCTGCGTCGCAACTCGTCGACCAGGTAGTGGGCTTCGGCCATGGCGACTGACTCGGCACTGGTGACGACTACATACGCCGTTGCTGGGTCGGCCAACAAGGCACCCACTCGTCGGGCACGCGACACGATCGGGCCTTCCATCGTGCGAAACAACGTAAAGAACTCGGCGATGTCCGACAAAAATGCAGCCCCGAGAATGCGATCGGCCACCAAGAAAAACGGGCGCGATGCAATTGAGAGCAACCGCGACTGCGTTGGTGCAGTCAGCAACTTGAGCAGTCGAGATGAGAAGAACTGCTCCATGCGCTGTGGTGCATCCAGCACTGAAAGAGCGCTTCGCGATGGCGGCGTGTCCACGATGACCAGGTCGTAGTTGCCTGTCTCGCGGGCGTCGTACAGACGCTCAGTCACCACATAGTCGTGGCTGTGCACGAAACGTGATGTGAGTGTTTTGTAGAGATCGTTGGCCAACACCCGCTCGCGTGTTGCTGAATCTGGGGCATGACGACGCACCATGTCATCCCAACTGGCCTTGGTGTCGATCATCGCCATAGTGAGCGAACCTTGGGCATCTGCCAGATGCACCGGAACCTCGGCGTTGCCGAGTGCGTCAAGGCCCAGGGCGGTGGCCAGGCGACGCGCCGGGTCGACGGTAAGCACCAAGACTCGTTTGCTGAAGTGCCGAGCCGCCAACACACCGAGCGCTGCAGCAGAAGTGGTTTTACCCACCCCACCCGGGCCACTCACGATGATCATCCGCGAGTCGCGCACGAGCGCCATCACACGGTCGTCGACGTGTCCGGCGTCAAATGCAGCGCTGTTCACGCGTCGCTACTCGACAGTCGGTGGAGTTCGCCCACCAGGTGATCGGTGATGTGCTGCGGCAACGCAACATCAGCAGGGGCCTCGGCAATGGTCTCCACGTTGCCAAGTTCGAATGCTTCAGCCAATCGCTGCACCTGCAGTTGTGCCTCGCTACGTTGCGCCACCAGCCAGTCGCCGGCCTGCACCGTGCGGGCAAGACTCGCGTCTTGGCGTGCCGCTGCCAGCGCAGTTTCATCGACGGCGGCTTGTGGCATACGATTCATGAGCACCCCACCAAAGTCAATGGGCGTCGCTTTGGCCAGTCGCTGTCGCAACTCAATCGTTTCGGCCACTGGCATCTCTTCGGGGGTGACCACCGCCAGCACGGTTGATACTTGCGGGTCGTGCAGCAAGTTACTCATCCACTTGGTCTGATCGGCGATGATGCCGATCCGCACCAAGGTTGCCAGTGCATCAGGGGCCGACACTTGGGCGACGAAATGCCCACTTGCTTCGGAGTCAACGATCACCATGTCGTAGTTCTGCTCACGAACTTCGTAACACAATTTGCCGATAGCCAATATTTCTTTCACCGCTGGCGCAGCATTGGCAACGAAATCAAAGATGCGAGCCAACGGTGTGAGGCTCCCGATTATCGGCAACCGCAGAAACAGCCGAATGTATTCACGCAGAGAGTCTTCGGTATTCATCGCCATTGCACTCACGTTCGGCGACACCTCAGTGGGCTCGAACTTCAGTGGCGGACAGCCAAGATACGCAGCTAGCGAACCCTTGTCATCCATTTCGCAGACAAGCACGCGCTTGCCTTGCTCGCCAGCCACTCTTGCTAGCGCTGCTGCGACACCAGACTTGCCGACGCCACCTTTGCCTGTAACAAAGACGAGTCGACGAGAAAGTAACGCGCGCAGCGTCAGGCGCCAAACCCCAGTCGACGCTCACCGTCTGGTGCACCGAACTCAACGAAGGCAATCTTTTCGGCGGGAATCGCCACTTCGCGACCGCGCTTGTCTTTCATCCACAACACTTCTACTTTGCCGGCGAGTGCTTCTTCCACCGTCTTGCGCACTGCAGCCTGCGACTTTTCGTCACCCTCAACTTCCAGTGAGATGTCTCGAGACGAGTGGGTGACTCCGATGCGAATGTCCATGGTTACCAGTGTGGCAGGTCAATTGACCTTCAGTGCCTGACTGAAGATTTTCTTGGGTTTCATCTCGGCTATTTTCTTGGCAAGTTCGATAAACACTTGGCCAACTTCACTTTGCGGGGCGACGGCAGCAATCGGCTTGCCGTTGTCACCGCCTTCACGTAGTTGATTTACCAATGGAATCTGCGCCAACAGTGGCACGCCAAGTTCATCGGCGAGCGACTTGCCACCACCCTGGCCAAAGAGTTCGTATCGCTTGCCATCGTCGCCGGTGAACCACGACATGTTCTCGATCACACCGCGCACGGTCATGTTGACCTTCTTGGCCATCGCTGCAGATAGTCGAGCCACTTTCTGCGCAGCGTCTTGCGGCGTGGTCACCACATACACCTCGGCACGCGGCAGATACTGGCTCAGGCTCAAAGCAATGTCACCGGTGCCCGGCGGCATGTCGACGAGCAAGAAATCTGGCTCATCCCAAAACACATCGGTAAGAAACTGTTCGAGCGCTTTGTGCAACATCGGTCCACGCCACACCACTGCTTGGCCATCGGGCACGAAATATCCGATCGAAATACAACGAACTCCGTACGACTCTGGTGGCAGCAACATCTGGTCAATTGCCACTGGCTCGCGATCGGCACCGAGCATGCGCGGAATCGAGTATCCGTAAATATCGGCGTCAACGACGCCTACGCTGTGTCCGGCTGCAGCCAAGGCAACGGCCAGGTTGGCGGTCACGCTGCTTTTTCCGACGCCACCTTTGCCCGACGAAATCAACAATGGTCGGGTCTTTGACCCGGGCTGAGCGAAGGGAATTGCGCGACCCTGCGCATGCCCTTGGGCTGGTGCGCTGCCTGCACTCGCTGCGGGTGACCCGTGCAACTTTTCGCGCAAGACAGCACGCTCGTCATCGGTCATGACTCCGAAATTGAGTTGCACATCGCGCACACCGGGCAGGGGTCGAATCGCGCCGTTGACGCGATTTTGTATCTCGTTGCGCAACGGGCAACCGGCAATGGTGAGGGTGACTGTGAGGGCAACGACACCGTCGTTGATGCTCACGTCGCGCACCATGTTGAGATCAACAATCGAGCGATGCAACTCGGGGTCTTGAACTGGTCGCAAGGCCTCAATCACTTGATCTGGGGTGACGACGCTCATGATGAACTCGTTAGGCTAATCGCGTGGCCCGCAACAAAGCCGTGACGAACGGGGTGACGGGTGGCGCATTCTCGTCGCAAGTGTCGGCGATTACCTCTGCATTCGGTGACCCCACCCGCCGCGCCGTGTATTTGTTCGTTCGCGACGCAGCCGATGGCGTTACTGCATCTCAGGTTGCAGAGCGATTTGCCGTGCACCCAAACGTGGCCCGCCACCATCTCGACAAACTGGCGGCCGGTGGCTATCTCGAAGTCGAAATTGCCCGCATCGAACACGCTGGCGCCGGTCGCCCATCGAAGTGTTATCGCGCCGTTGACTCAGCAGAGCCCACGCAGTTTCCCGTGCGTAGCGACGACTTGGTGCTGTCGCTCCTCGGTGAGGCTCTCGGACGGTTGCCCGACGAAGAAGCCCAGGCGATTGCCGAAGAGGTGGGCCGCAAGTACGGCCAGGCGATGGCCGTTGGCTTGACCGGTGACGATGTGGCAGCAGGCCAACGGTCCTTGCGCTCCGCACTACAAAAAGTTGCAGACGCCTTGACTGCCCATGGCTTCGCTGCTCACACCGAAAAACGTCAGAACAAGTTGCGCATCATCAACAACCATTGTCCGTTTGGAGACGTCGCAATCGAACATCCCGTTATTTGCGCCGTTGATCGTGGAATGGTGAAGGGAATGCTCGACGCCATCTACGGCGAGACGTCAGCCGAAACTTCGGCCTCGTTGCCCCAAGGTGACCGCTTCTGCGAAACGACGCTCGAGGCGTTGAACTAGTCGCCCCAGTGGCGTTGTTCTAAAAACGGGTCGCCATACATGTGGTAACCGTTTTGTTCCCAAAACCCTGGTGCATCCTGCGTAGTGGCCTCGAGGCCGCGCAGCCACTTAGCTGATTTCCAAAAATACAAATGCGGAATCACGAGCCGCACTGGGCCGCCGTGAATGGGTTCGATGTCGGTGTTGTCGTAGGCATAGGCAACTAGTGCGTCGTCGCCCGTTGCATCGGCCAACGGCAAATTTGCGGTGTAGCCGTATTCAGCGTGAGCCATCACGTGGGTGGCGCTCGAGTCGATACCTGCCTGAGCGAATAAATCGCGAACTCGCACACCTTTCCAAACGGTGTCGAACTTCGACCACTTCGTTACACAGTGAATGTCGGTGGTGATCGACACCGACGGCAGCGCCACGAGTTGTGCATAGTTGAGTGTGAACGGTGCCGACACCGCACCAAAGATCTCAAGCGACCATTCACCCGGCCGATAGGTGGGCACATCCCCCACGTGCAACACGGGAAAACGATCGGTCAAATACTGACCTGGTGGCAAGCGCTGAGCATCAAAACCTTTGGCCTGCGTTTCGGCCCGGTTTTTTTCAAAAAATCCCACGCTGTAGTGTGCCATTTCGCCAGCAAATCCGCCAGCCCAACCAATAACTTGTCGTTCACCTTCGCCTACTAGGTTGCCGCGGTGCCTTTGTACTTGGTTCGCCACGCTAAAGCAGGTTCACGCAGCGACTTCGATGGCGAGGACATCGACCGACCGCTCACCAATTCCGGCCGGCGCCAGGCCGATGAGCTCTGTCGACGCCTGAGCGCGGTGTCACCTTCGGTAGTGGTGTCCAGCCCGTACAGCAGGTGTATTGAAACTGTCGAACCACTCGCCGTGGCCATTGATATTGCGGTCACACCAGACCCGCGCTTGGCCGAGCTGGGTAGCGACCATGCCAAACCCGATACCTCACTCTTTGACTTGTTGTACTCACTCCCCGATCATGCGGTCGTCTGTAGCCATGGTGATGTGATTCCTGCTGTGATCGAAGCCCTTAGTGCCAGCGGGATGCGTGTGCAGGGTGCACCCGAGTGGGGCAAGGGCAGTGTGTGGGTGCTCGAGCGACACGAGGGCCGATTCGTCACTGCCCACGCTTGGCCACCACCGACTGTTGACTAGTACCAGTTACGGCTTGAGTTCTGCATCCAATTCTTTTGCAAGCGCGTCAATCAAGCCACGCACCTGCACTGGCGGGTCGCGCTCAATGCAGCGATCGACAAACTCTTTTGCAGATGCAGCATCACCGCCATCGCGATACACCACGATTCCCAAAAAACACATCGCGTCGGGATACTCGGGGTCAATTTGAATAGCCCGACCAAGTGCAGTGACCGTCGAGGCGAATGCTTGAGCGCGTAACGCTTCGTCAAACTGCCGTGCCGAAAGCATGACGAGCCACGCCCGATAGGTGAGGGCTTCAACGTTGTCGGGGTCGGTCTCCAACACGCGGGAGTACAACTCGATTGCCGTCTTTACGTCGCTCGGCCCAGCCAAACGGGCCTGCGCAAGAATCGACGCGGTGCTGTCTTCGATGCCACCAGTGGAGGTTTCTAAGGGCAGCCGCTGCCCTGCCTGTCGCGCGACGAGCACACCGCCAGCCACACCCACCACGACGGTCAACACCACACCGATTGCAAGCGAGCGACGTCGCTGCGACGGTGATGCAACCTGCACCGGCGTTGTGGTCGCACTGGCTAGTCGCCAGCGACGAAACGCCAACCACAGCGCCATGACGAGCACCACCGTCAACACCACCGGCAACACCCAGATCAGTGCATCTACGCCGGTTGCTCGCGGCAGCAACAACACCTCACCGCCAAACCGGTCAGCGATGTAGGCAACGACCTCGTCGTCGGTTCGCACTCCATCGCCCACTTGTCGTGCAACTTCAGCACGAATCGACTGCGATGCCGATGCGCGGGAAACATAAATGCTTTCTCCATCACAAGTGGGACAGGCGATGCGCTTGGTGATGGTGTCGATGCGGTCTTGTTGGGTGAGCGGCCCCGTGTCGCGCCCTGCACCAAAAGCCAGGAGGCCTGCGGCAACGACGATGATTGCAACCCACACCAACCGACGACGGGTCAACATCACGAGCCCTCGGTTGCGCGCAGCTTCGCTATTTGCTCCTCGAGCACACCGTCGGCAACCGCCCCAAGAATTCGCAGCCGCACGAAGCCATTGGGGTCGATGATCCATGTTTCCGGAACCTTGGCGACACCAAAGGTCACTGCTATGGCTCCGTCGTTGTCGCGCAATTTCGGCCAGTCACCGTCGTTGGTAGCGAAAAAATTTCGCACTGCATCGTCAGCGTCATCGTTGATGACGGTGTACAACTCGACGCCGTCTGGTCGTCCGGATTCTCCTTCGGCAAAGCGAATGAGCGACGGGTGCTCAGCAATGCACGGCACACAGGTGGAGTTGAAGAAATTGAACACCACCCACGAGCCTTTACGTCGTGCCAAGTCAAACGGAGCGTCATCAATCGTGGTCGTTTGAATCGCCGGTGCAGGCTGGCCGAGCAACGGCGAACTCACTGCCACGCCGGTCTCGCCGTCAGACACCAGCAACACCGCGATGAACGCAGCCACCACAACAGCCACGGACAACGTGCCGATCTTGGCTGATTTCATCGACCACTCACCTCGTCACGAATCTCGTGAATCGAACGACGTCGCGTCGGCAACACGGCCAGCAAAGTGCCGAAGGCCATGACGAATGTACCCACCCACAACCACAAAATGAGCGGCTTGACGAATACCTTGATGCGCGCCTGACCCGAATCTTGTCGCACTGGTGGCTCGAGCGTGAGGTACACGTCGCGGGTAAAGCTCGTGCGCACCGACGGTGTTCCCACGTTCATTCCGATGCGGGTGTATTTCGTGATCGACGGCGAATACGCCTTGCCACCGTCAACCTTGACCAAGGCTTTCACCGTGGTGCTGCGCGCATCACGAACTTCGACCACGTCAATCAACTCGAATGTGTGACCAGCAAACGTGGCCACCTGACCGGTTACCAGATCTATCTCTTGGCTGCGAGTAAACGAGTTAGACGCAGCGAGTGCCACGCAAATGAGAATCACACCAAGGTGCACGATCATCCCACCATTGGCACGCCCGACGAAGCCGCGCAGTCGCTGCACGCGCACGGCACGCACGAGGTGTCGCAGTGCGCTGCCGGCCGCAAACCCGCCCAAAGCGAACGCCAACAGCGGTGCCACGCCCGATGCACCAACTACGAGCGACAAGACCAACGCCGCCAGCCCGACGAGTGCCGGCACGAACAACCGTTGCGACATCACCTCACGGCCGTCTTGGCGCCACGGCAACACCGGAGCCACCGCCATGATGAACAACATCGTCAAGCCGATTGGGATCGTCAGTCGATCAAAGAACGGCTCGCCAACCACGATTTGTCGTTGTTGAAGTGCCTCAATGACGAGCGGAAATACCGTGCCCAACAACACGACAAATGCAAACACTGCGAACAGCACGTTGTTGACCAAGAATGCACCCTCACGAGAAAACACGTTGTCAATGGCACCACTCGCCCGCAGTTGGTCGCCTCGCAAATAGACCAGTACCAACGACACTGCCACGATGACCACAAACATGGCCAACAACCACGGCCCGATATCGCTTTCAGAAAATGCATGCACGCTGTTCAATACACCCGAACGGGTGAGGAACGTTCCCAGAATCGTGAGACTGAAAGTCGCAATCAGCAACGACACGTTCCAGACGCGCAACAGACCACGGCGCTCTTGCACCATCACCGAGTGAATGTAGGCAGTACCGGTGATCCACGGCAGAAGCGATGCGTTCTCTACCGGGTCCCACGCCCATACGCCGCTCCAGCCGAGCACCTCATAGCTCCACCAGCCGCCGAGTGCGATACCAAAAGTGAGGAACCCCCATGCTGTGACGGTCCAACGGCGGGTGAGATGCAGCCAGCCGTCTTCCACTTTGCCGGCGATCAACGCCGCAATCGCAAACGCAAACGGCACCGTCATACCGACGTAACCCAAATACAAAATTGGTGGGTGGAACATCACCAGCAAGTGGTTTTGCAACAGCGGGTTGGGCCCGGGACCATCGATTACCCCTGGTGGGCCGATGACGAAGGGGTTTGCTGGCCCGTACGACAAAAGAAAAAAGAAAGCAAGCACGATGAGCAGCACTGCCATTGCCCAACCGACGAGTGGTTCGTTGAGCCGTTTGCGCATCCACCACATGGCTGCTGCTACATACCCCGCCAAGACCAACACCCACATCAAAATCGATCCCTCGAGGGCGCTCCACACGGCCGCGAAGTTGTACAAAGCCGGCGTGGCAGACGACCCAACTTTTTGCACATACAGCAGCGAAAAGTCGCGCGTAATCATCGCCCATTCCATGACGGCGAATGCCGCAAGCGCCATGAACGATGCCAGTACGACGAAACGCGGCACCAAACGCAACGTTCGTGGGTCGTTGCGGCGTGCCCCTATGGCTGCGGCAAACGCACCAAAAAATGCGGCCAGAAACCCAGCCAGCAGTACTGCCCTACCGAGATGGGCAGTGGCATTTGCTATGAGCATGCGGCACTCTCGGACTGCTCGAGTCGATCAGCATTCTCTGCTTCATACTCATTGGAATGCTTCACCTCGATCCGAGTGGCCATCAAGGTGCCATCAACTACCCGACCATGCGCAACAACAGGAATGCATTCCTGAAAAACTCCGCCCGGTTCGCCGTCATAGACCACTGGCAACGATGCCCCGTTGAATGACATCACGAATGATGTCGTGCCCGCCTGCAATCGCAAACTGCCTTCATCCACGCTGCCCTGCACACGCACCCGCTCGTCGTCGTTGCAGCCCTCACGCACACCGACTTCGTCGACGTTGCAGAAGTAGTCGATGGATGAAGTCAAAAAGATTCCGACGATTGCCAAGCCAGCCACACCCGCAAATACGGCAAACGCAATCGGCAGCCAGCGGCGTTGAGCGCGCGGGGCATCGGGAACTTCACGCGGCGAAAGATCCATCGCTAGATCAGACCCAGGGCTTTGCATCGTCGGGAACATGGCGGGAAAGTTCGCGGGCACGACGAATGGTGACTGCCGCCAGCACCCCGATCGACCCGAGGGTGGCTAGCCAACTGGCGAGAATGAAACCCAAGTCCTTCACTTGACCACCCCACGGGTTTCGCTGCGGCGTAAGGCAATCGCGGCATCCAGCCCAACCGTCTGGCGGATGTCTGCAAGCGCGGTGAGTCGCTGCCGGTGAATCACCAACCATGCAAATATCAAAGTGAATGCAGCAACACCAGCGAACAAAGTGAACAGCATGAGGTCATCGAGTCGCACGTCGCCATCAGGGCTCAGCACGCTGGCTTCTTGATGCAGCGAGCGCCATAGCACGACCGAAAAATGCACGAGTGGTATCTCGAGCACGGCCAGCAATGCGATTACTGCACTGCGTCGAGCACGTTGACGCGGGTCGGTGTCGATGCGACGCACGGCGAGATATCCGACATATGTGACGAACAAAAACAACGTCGTGGTCAATCGTGGATCCCACTGCCAGAACGTGCCCCAGGTGAGGCGACCCCACAAACTGCCGGTGAGCAGTGTCATCGCCATGAACAACACGCCGACTTCGCCCGAAGCGCCTGCCACCCGGTCAAAGCCAAGCGTGCGATGACGCCGGGCCAAAGAAAAACCCGAGGCAACTGCAGTGGTGATGAATGCGAGATACGCAACCCAAGCCGTTGGCACGTGGACATACATGATTCGCACAGAGTCACCCTGCACGGAATCGGCTGGTGTCAGAAAAAAGGCACTCACGACCACGAATGCCGTGGTGGCCAGTGCCAGAACACCAATCACCCGAGTGGTTCGGGTGCCTGTGCGCGCAGCTGCACCAGGCGCGGCTGTAGTTGCTGTGTGCATCGACATCTCAAGAATCGCTTTCGGTCAATGGCGAGAATGCAGCCGACCCTGCGGCACCAAACACAATGCCGTAAACGCCGAGCAACCCGACCCACGCCCACCCGTTGGCCATATCGATGGTCTGACTGCCGAAGGCAGCCTCGGTGGCGCGCGAAGCACCAATAAGAAGGGGTGCCAAAACGGGCAGCGCCAGCAACGGCAAGAGTGAATCGCGTCCGTTCATGTTGGCAACCACTGCACCGTAGAGAGTACCCACCAAAGCGAGCCCACTCGTCGCCGAAATCACGACCGTGACCAACAGCACCACACGACTACCACTGACGGTTACCCCGTACAAAACCATTGCGGCCGTCACCAACACCACGACTAGGGCAAACAACTGCACAAAGAGCGCTAGTGCTTTCCCAAAAAACACCCGAGCCGGGTGTACCGCGCAGGCCAGCAACGTGTCGATTGCCGCATCAGCCGTTTCGATATCAAAGGCCCGCTGCACCACCAACATGGTGGAAAACAACGTCGCTAACCACACAAGCCCGGCCGCAGCGCGCAAAACGAGCGGTTCGCTGTCAAGGGCTACGGCAAACAACACCATCACCAACAGCGCAAACGGCACGACCCGCGCCAACACCATGCGTGTGCGCCACTCAATTTGCAAATCTTTGCGGGCAACTGACAACGCCACGTTCATGGTGCCGAGCCAATCGTCGCGGCCACATCGCTCGCAACACATCCACCGTCAAGGGTGATGGTGCGGGGTGTGCCGACCACTTGATCAATTTCGTGTGTGGTGTACAACACCGTCGCCCCACTGGCTGTGGCGTCACGCAGAATCACATCCAACTCGCGTCGTGCCGCAGCATCCAGCCCTGCGTGTGGTTCATCAAGCAACCACAGTTGAGCTCGTCGCACGATCAGTGCCGCCAATGCCGTTCGTCGCCGCTGGCCTGCTGATAGCAAACTTGCCTGTGTCGATGCAACTCGTTGGTCGATACCCAAACGCTCGAGTGCCGACGACACATCGCTCGCCGTAGCACCGACCAAGCCAGCGACAAATTGCACGTTTTGTTTGGCAGTCAGATCGCCGTACAAACCGTTGCGATGACCCAGCAGCCCGACATGCGGACGCACTGCGACTCGATTGACCAACAAATCGACTCCGGCTACGACTGCTACACCACGAGTTAGTGGCACCAGGCCTGCGCACAACCGCAGCAAGGTGGATTTTCCGGTTCCGTTGGCGCCGCGTAGCGCCACCAACTCGCCGCGACCGACACCAAACGTGACACCTGCCAGGGCCGGAAACCCGCCCAGCGCCACGACCGCGTTCGACAAATGAATCGTCGTGTCACTAGCCACGGAATTTGTCACGGATGGTCGCTCGATAGGACTTCAGCCTAGATTGACGAGCGAACCATGAATCCCGAAATCGACCCCGTCGTAATGCGTCGCAACCGTATTGATCACTACAACAAAATCGCGTCGCGCAGCGGTTACGGCATGTGGGGTGTTTCGGTGGTCACATTTTTCGCTGGCTTGTGGTCGTCGTTGACCGAAGCAATGCATTTCGTGAGCGGCGCCACCCTCATCATTGGCTCAATTATCTTGGCGCCAAGCATCGTGGTGAAATACGGCATTCGTGCGGCGCGCCGTGAAGACGCAGCAGCTGCAGCACCGCCAAGTGCCCCGCCTAATACCCCGTCGAACGGCAAGACCTCATCGTGAGCAAGACCACACCGTGAGCATCCGGCTGTCGGCAGCCGAGCGGCGCCCACTGATTTTGCAGGCGGCTTTACGCGAGTTTTCAGCAGCAGGGTTTCACGCCACATCGATGAACGACATCGCCGCCGCCGGTGGCATCACCAAACCTGTGCTGTACCAACACTTTGCATCTAAACGCGCGCTTTACCTTGCGCTCATCGATGAAGTCGCAGCCAGCATGCTGGAGGCCATTGGCAAAGCAACCGCCAACGCGCCTGATGCCCGTGCCCAAACCGAACGGGGCGTCATTGCCTATTTCGAATGGATGGCAGTCAATCGTGATGCATTTGTTTTGCTTTTTGGCAGCGGCGCGCGGCGCGACGAAGAGTTTTCAACGGCCGTGCGCAACGTCGAGCGACTCGTTACCGAGGCAATCGCGCCGCTCATCGACGCGGGTCTTGATGCCGAACATCAGCGTCGCCTCGCCTATGCACTGGTCGGCATGTCTGAAGGTGTGAGCCGACACCTCATCAGCACTGGTGAAGCCTTTGATGCCACTCTCGTCGGCTCGCAACTCGCCAACTTCGTGTGGGCTGGTCTGCGCGGTGTCGAGCCGCAGCGACGCACGAGCAACTAACTGAGCCCTTATTCGCGCAAGACAAGGCCGCGGTATCCGCGAGCGAACCGATGCTGTTCGAGCAACGCCGCAACCTGCACCGTGTCGGGTGTTGCATCGTGCACACCTGCACCGTTGATTTTGCGCACTTCAATATTTTTTGCACGCCCATCTTTCACCAGCGTGCCGAGTGCGTCGACTATCGCCGAACAGTTGTGTGGCTCGAGTGTTGCCGCAAAAGTAATCAGATGATGGCTGCGCACGTCGTACCACGCCAAAGCCTCGCCACCACCGATCAACACCACCGCCCCTGCACTGCGCGAGGGGCGGCCGGTGGTTGCCGGCCAGTCGAGCGTGGCGCCGTACGGTTGCGCGGGGTCGGTTGCGGCCAACACCTCCACACTCAACGTGCTGTCTATTTCTTTGCAGGCCCGCAGTCGGTCGACAGCCCCAGGCACCGCGAATTGTGCGGCACCTAAACCATCAACGAAGTATCCACGGCGCACGGTGCCCCGCTCTTCGAGTGCTTTGAGCACACCGTAGACACCGGCGAAGCCGCCGCGCACATGTTCAGCCAGCACCGCTTCGCGGGTGAGCACACCGTGGCGCTCCAGCAGTTGCATGGCGACGGCGTGTAGTGCTTCCGTGGCACTAGATGGGCGTTCAACGAGTTGCGACACGAGGCTCCAGCGCCCCTGCGCTGCTGGTGGGCCAACCCGTCCACCGCTGCCCCCACGCACATGGCGCGGTCGCACCAACCGTGCCGCCTGCCGACGAGCACTGCTTGCCGCCGGCAGCGCCCGCGCACTCTTGCCACTTCGGGCCCCGTGCAAAACCGCCCGCAGCGGGGTGAGTGAATCGTTGGTTGCTTCGCCTGCCCAGACCAAGTCCCACAGCGCTGCGAGCAGTTCGGTATCCGTCGCACCGCGCACCGCGCTACGCAACTGGCCCCAGAAACACGCGCCCCGTTCAGCAAGAGCCGTGCGAATCTGGTCGTGCACTCCACCAACTGGCGCGTCAAGTTGTTCGAATGCCGGCAAAAATGCTGCGAGTTGGTCGGCAAAAAATAGTCGTATTCGCCCATCGTTGCCGCCCAGCGAGCCGGCACCTACCCACACAACTTCACCACTCGTGCACAAATCATCGAGCAGCGTCGAGCGATAACCGCGCACGCGCATCGGCAAGATATCGGTCTCCAGTGTGGATGCGACCAGCGCCGAGCCGGCCAACACCGTGAGAGTTTCGACCAAAGCGTCAGCACCGTGGGTTGGCGCACTCACACCATGCCACTCGGCCAGGAAGCGCGCAAATGTTTGCTGATCGACGGGCTCGACCTCTTTGCGCAACTTGGCAAGCGAACGCCGCCGCACCATGCGCAGCACTTCGTTGTCGCACCATTCGCGTTCGGTACCGAATGGTCGAAACTCACCGCGTACCACACGATGCGCAGCCTCGAGTTGGGCAAGTGCTACTGCAATGCGCTCGACCGTGATGCCAAAGCGAGTGGCAACATCACGGGTGATGAACGGCGCATGGGTGCGGGCGTAGCGCGAAACGAGCTCCACCAGTGGTGCGTCGACTGGCTCGGTAAACGCTTGGGGCAACCCGAGCGGCAGCGCACAACCCAGTGCATCGCGAAAACGCCCCGCATCTTCTGCGGCTACGTATCGCCGCTCGCCAGCCACCACCAACTCAATTGCGCGACGCTGGGCGACTAGTTCGCCAATTGCCGGTGAGGCGTCGGTCTCGCATCGCAACGACACTTCGTCGAGCGTCAAGTCACCCACCCGTCGCAACAAATCGTGCACTTCATCGATGGTCGTGGCGCGTCGCTCATCGACAAGTTGCTGCAGTTCAAGCTCGATATCCGCCAACACTTCGCCATCGAGCAGTTCGCGCAGTTCTTCAGAACCGAGCAAGTCGTTGAGCAAGTCACGATCCAGCGCCAGTGCCGCCGCTCGACGTTCGGCCAACGGGGCGTCGCCTTCATACATATAGGCCGCAATCCAGTTGAAGAGCAGACTCTGGGCGAACGGCGAAGCCTTGGGCGTGTCAATGCTCACTAAACGGATGGCGCGCGAGCGCAGCCGCGACAGCACGTCGCGCAATGCCGGCACATCAAACACGTCTTGCAAGCACTCGCGACTGGTTTCTAACAACATCGGAAACGTCGGATACTTGGCGGCCACGGCCAACAAGTCAGCGGCTCGCTGGCGCTGCTGCCACAACGGGGTGCGTTGATCGGGGCGACGACGCGGCAACAACAGTGCTCGCGCAGCACATTCGCGAAAGCGCGCTGCAAACAACGCCGTTTGTGGAACGGCAGTCACCAGCACATCGGTAATTTCGTCTGGGCTGATGAGTAGCTCTTCGATTGGCAAACGATCGACAGCCTCAGGCAAGCGCAAGACGATGCCATCGTCGCCCCACATGGTTTCGATGGGAATGCCCAGTCGCTCGAGCAGGCGGCGCTCGATGGCAATCGCCCACGGTGCGTGCACGGGTGTGCCGAATGGCGAGTGAATACAAATGCGCCAGTCGCCAATTTCGTCGCGAAAGCGTTCGACGACGATGGTGCGGTCGGTGGGCAACGTGCCAGTGGCTTGCACTTGTTCGTCGATATACATGAGCAGATTTTTGGCCGCGAGTGGGTCAAGGCAATGGCGCTCGACCAGCATGTTTTCGGCACCAGCCGTTGGCTGCATCTCTTCGTCGCGAATCGTGCGCAAGAACTCGCCAACTGCTTGCCCAAGTTCAACCGGGCGACCAAGTCGGTCGCCGTGCCAGAACGGCATCTTGCCTGGCTCGCCTGGTGCCGGGTTGACAATGACACGATCAAATGACACATCTTCGATTCGCCAAGTTGAAGCACCGAGCACGAACGTTTCACCCGGGCGTGTTTCGTACACCATTTCCTCGTCGAGTTCACCCACCCGAGTGCCGTCTGGCAAAAACACACCAAACATGCCCCGGTCAGGAATCGTGCCTCCGTTGGTGACCGCCAACCGCTGCGCCCCATCGCGAGCACGCAACGTGTCGGCGATGCGATCCCACACGATGCGCGGGCGCAAATCACGGAACTCTTCGCTGGGGTACCGGCCCGCCAGTAGATCCAGCACGTTGTTGCGCACCTCGTCGGACAACTCGGCGAAGTTGGCACATCGACGAATCATCGCCGTAACCGAAGCAACGCTGCAATCAGGGTGCATGGCCACGTGCGCCACGATGTGTTGGGCCAATACGTCGAGTGGATTGCGCAGATACCTGGTGGATTCGATGTCGGCATCCAACATGCGTCGGGCCACCACGGCAACTTCGAGCAAGTCATGTCGATGTTTCGGAAACACCTTGCCCTTGCTGGCCTCACCCACTGAATGCCCGGCGCGACCAATGCGCTGCAGACCGCGGCTCACGGCGCCAGGTGACTCGACTTGAATCACCAGATCCACTGCACCCATGTCGATGCCCAACTCAAGGCTGCTGGTGGCCACGATGGCACGCAGTTGCCCGCGCTTAAGTTGGTCTTCGATCACGATTCGTTGTTCACGCGCCAGCGAGCCGTGGTGTGCTTTGACAAAGTCGGCCTCACCCAAACCAAGGTCAACTGCTAACTCGTTGAGTTGTGCCGCAAGTCGTTCGGCACCACGTCGGGCATTGCAAAAAATAATGGTGCTGCGATGTTGTTGCACCAATTCGAGAATCTTCGGGGTGATGCTCGGCCAAATGCTGGTGCGTCGCTCTACACCTGCGGCCGTGGCTGGGCCACTGCGAAGTTCGGTGGTTACTTTGCCGAGCGAACCCATGTCTTCGATGGGCACCACGACTTCGATTTGCATCGGTTTGCGGGCGCCGGCGTCGACAATGGAAACGGTTCGTGGTGCGCCATCGCGATAGCCACCCAAAAAGCGTGCGACTTCTTCGAGTGGGCGTTGCGTGGCCGACAACCCGATGCGCTGGGGGGCCACCGCGGTGAGTTCTTCGAGGCGTTCGAGCGACAGAGCCAAGTGTGCTCCGCGTTTGGTGGCAGCGATTGCGTGGATTTCGTCGATGATGACCGTGTCAATGTTGGCCAGCGTCGAGCGCGCCGACGAAGTGAGCATGAGATACAAACTTTCGGGCGTGGTAATCAACACGTCCGGCGGGTGGCGCAACATGCGTTGGCGATCACGAGCGCTGGTGTCGCCGGTGCGCAAGGCCACTGCTGGTTCGCGAAAGTTGTGCCCGAGTCGTTCGGCAGCATGACGGATTCCGACAATGGGTGCCCGCAAGTTTTTTTCGACGTCAAAGGCCAGTGCGCGAAGTGGTGACACATACAACACACGTGTGGTCGATACTTCGGCCACGTCGCGGGTGACCAAACGATCGATCGCCACCAAGAACGCAGCGAGTGTTTTGCCGCTGCCAGTTGGTGCAGAAATAAGTGTGTGATTGCCGCCCAAGATGTGCACGAACCCTTCGGCCTGTGCCGGGGTTGCCGCCGGAAACGACGTGGCGAACCAAGCCTGTACCGCCGGCGAAAACTGGTCGAGCACGGTGTCAGTAGCCACTGCCGAAGAGTACCTACTCGGTGTGCCGATAGGTACGCTGAGCGCCATGCCCGTGGTTGGTGAGCATCATCCCGCCTTCGAGGAATACTGCGAGTGCATCTACGAAATGCGCGAGGACCAAGCCGAAATCATCCAGGCTCGGCTAGCCGAACGGCTCAATGTGTCACGCGCCTCGGTGTCAGAAATGGTGAAGCGCATGGAAGCCGCCTTACTGCTGAAAGTCGATCAGACCCAACTCCAACTCACCGCCAAAGGCGAAGAGCTTGCGTCGCGAATTGTGCGTCGCCACCGGCTGGCCGAACGTTTTCTTATCGACGTCATCGGACTGCCGTGGGAGCGCGCCCACCACGAAGCCTGCAAGTGGGAGCACGTGATCAGCGCCGACGTCGAAGAGGGTCTCGCTCGCTTGCTGGGCAACCCCACCACGTGCCCGCACGGCAACCCGATTCCGGGCACGGTGCTCAGCAATGTGGCAGTAACCGCGCTGGCCAAAGTTGCCCAAGGAACGCGCTTCACCGTGGTGCGTATTCCCGAAGAAATCGAAGAACGTGATGGAGCACTACACGACCTGCAGTCACAACACATCACGCCCGGTCGCGAATGCACGCTGGTCGAACATCGCAACGGCGCAGCACGGCTCATCGTGCACAACACCACTGATCATGCCGCAACCCTTGATTCTTTCGTCAGCGCGCGACTGCTCGTCACGCAATAACACGCCATGATTGCTCAGGGTTTGTTTCGTACCAAGATCGTGGCGTTCACAACGGCGATGACATTCGCAGCGGCATTTGTCGCCACTGGTTGTGCCACCGAAATCATCGAGCTCGACGCACCGTCCACCACCGTTGACGGCCAAGGCGACGGCACCATCTCGCAGCCGGTTCCGGCTGATGCAACCTTGGCCGAACTCACGGTGATTTTGCGCAACGAAGTCGACCTGCTCAGCCAGGCAATATTTGTCACCGACCGTGATGCAGCGCGTGAACATCTCGTAAGCATCAACACTGCCTGGGCATATATCGAGCCGTTGATCGTGGCTCAGTATGGTGAGCTTGCCGATCAACTCACCTACGACCTGCGCCGCGTCATTGAACTGGCCCGCAGTGCAGTTGAACGCAATCGCCCAGCGGATGCCGGAAAAGCAAAAGCTTTTCTGCGGCTGGCGCTTGCTTCACTCAACGTCCAATAGTTGTATCACTCTGGCGGCAGTACCTAGCCGCAACTAGTCACGTAGTTCGACCGGCAACTCGCGCGAGTGCACCACAACAAGGCGCTGGGTGGAACGTGTGAGGGCGACATACAACCCGCGTGGTCCAGCATCGACAGATTCATAAATGTCGGTTGGCTCGACCACGACCACTCCGTCCATCTCTAGACCTTTTACCAAGCTGACCGGCACCACCGTCAATGTGGCCTCGAGTGCGCTGGCACCTGCCCGACCAAACTTCACACCATTTGATTCGAGCGACGACGAAAGAGCATCCACCAAATTGTCGGGGCACACGATGCCCACACGACCAGTGGCGAGCTCGGCCACCAGCGTGCGAGCCTCTTTGGCTACTCCAGCAAACAACTGCTCACGAGACGTCTTAATGATGCGAGGTTCGGCATCGCCTTCACGCACGGCTGTCGGCGGGGTCTGCTGAGGTGCTGCAGTGGGCAGTAGTCGGGCGGCCAACTCCATAATTTGGCGCGGAATTCGGTAGCCCACCGACAATTCAGCGACCGTTGCGTCACGGTTCTTGGGAAGCAGCGCCAGCACGTCGCTCCAGTCGTGGGGTGCAAATGGCCCAGTGGCTTGGGCGATATCGCCCACCACTGTCATTGCCCCGTTGAGCGACCGACGCCCCACCATGCGCAACTGCAGCGGCGTTAAGTCCTGCACTTCGTCAACCACGATGTGGCCGTAAGTCTCGATTTCATCGGCTTCTTCAATGACACCACCTTTGCGCGGCTTGGGGCCAAGCATGTGTCGCGCTTCGTCAAGCAGTGCCACGTCGGCGTCACTGAACTTGGCAGTGCCCAATTCGGCAGCCCGAGGCCGATAGAGCGCCTCGATCTCCGCGTCCGACAACAGGTTGCGGCCTGCCGACTTGAGCAATGCCTTTGAACCGAAAAGGTCGTGCAACAATTCGGCTGCTGACAACGCTGGCCAGATGCGAAACACGAGTGAACGAAACTCGGGGATCTCGCGCAGTCTTGCTCGCGCAGTGGTCAAAGTGTGTTCTTCATCGCGCATCATCGGCATCAGCATTGATACCAATTCGCCTTCGACTGCTCGACATAATTCGTTGTGTCGCCTACTGCGACGCGCTGCTTCTTTCACCACACGTGCGGTATCACCTGGTTGCAAACGCAGGTATCCGCCGCCATACGGCAACTCGAACGGTTCTTTCAAAGCTCGTTGCCGGTCACGCACTGCTCGTTGCAGAACTTCGACCATCCGCAAGTCGCCTTTTATGCGGCGCGCCAACGGCGAATCGACTGCCCCATAGTGAACGTCGCTTACAAGATCTCCGAGCACCGCTTCGCGCACACCGGATTCGCCCAACGATGGCAGCACCCGTTCGATGTAGCGTAAGAACACTCGGTTGGGCCCGATGACTAACACACCTTGATCGGCGAGTGGAAATCGAAACGTGTACAACAAATATGCAGCGCGATGCAACGCAACGACGGTCTTGCCGGTGCCCGGCCCACCCTGCACCACCAACACACCCTTGTTCGGCGCACGAATAATGACGTCTTGTTCTGCCTGGATCGTGGCGACGATGTCGCCCAACTGGCCACTGCGGCCTTTGCTGAGTGCTGCGAGCAAGGTGCTTTGGCCGCGCAACTGTGGCGTGTCAAGGCCGTCATCGCGCCCGATGCCGAGTCTGTTGGCGCCAAAGAGCTCGTCTTCGATGGCCACGAGTTGTCGACTTTCCATCATGAAGTGTCGACGGCGCATGAGTTGCATAGTTTCGCGACCCGTCGCCCGATAAAACGGTTCGGCAACGGGTGCACGCCAATCGACAATTAACTGGTTGCTATCCGCATCCGCCACCGCCAGCCGACCGATGTGAAAAGCCTCGGGGTTGCCGCCACCATCGGGGGTGCGATCGATGCGGCCAAATGCCAAGGCAGCATCACCGATGTCGAGCCCGTTGAGCATTTGCACCAGTTTTTCGTCAAAGTAGTTGCGCTCGTAGCGCTCTTGAAAGGTGCCACCGCGCTGCCCCTCGGTCAGGTTGCGCACGGCCAAGGCCCGTTCCCGCACGTCGACCAGGGCCCGATAGGCGCGGTCAATGTGCGCTTGTTCGTCGGCGAGATCGGGGTGGTTGGACTGGTCAGTCATTTTTTGGGTTTATGAATGCTACCGAAGAAAAATCAACGCACGATTACGCAGCTAGGGGCACACATCTGACAAAGTCATGTTTGGTTCCGAGTTAGTAGTCAAGCGTGACAAGCCATATTCGCTACGACAAACAAGGAGCCCTGAATGTCGCACCACCAACGACTGGGTTTTTATGCGTGTGCTTACGTGTGCGTTGCGGTGGTGCTGGCCACCGGATGTGCAGCCCCAACCGAACTAAGTTTCGACTCGGCACCATCTGCAACACAGCCTTTAACACAGGCTTTAACACAGGCTGAGTATTTGCCGCCCGATGATCTTGCAGCGCCCGCTGCTGACCTGGTTGCTCGCCCCGCACAGCCCGGCGATGCCACCCCGCAGGCTGTTGAGCAGTCGTTTACCGCATTGCTGGCGCAGTGGGTCGGATGTTTTCAACGCCCCGTGCGCTGCGACATCACACGCTTCACCGCCCCCGACTCACCCGAGCGCACACGGCTTGGTGAAGCACTGGCTTTTTATGCCAACGAACAACTGCGCACCAAACCCGACGAGGGCCGTTTGGAGTGGTCACTAGAGGCACTCACGTTTACATCGAGTGATCGGGTACGACTCACCACATGCGAGTACGACACACGTATTTATTTTGACGCCAGTATGGCCGATACCGAACTTGGTGACATCATCTTTGATTCCACAATCTGGACCCGCCGAGTGGAATGGACTCTGGCCAAGGTGAACGAATCATGGCAACTGTGGTCGCGGCGAATCGAGCGTCGCTCGCCCGCCGTGCGGTTTTGTGCGCCATGAATTTTCGCTGGTGTGTTCCACGCCGCTTTGCGGCTGCCATGCTGGCTGTCGCAGTCGGGCTGACTATTTTTTCACTGCACGCCACACAGGCCAACGCCGCCGAGGCAGGCATCGACGGCGAACACATCTACGCCGGAATTTCTTACGAAGGTGACACGTCACTTGATCGCTGCGAATGGGTGCTTCCAGAAAGTATGCACCAACTTGGTGTGCGAGCAGGCCTGACCATCCGATATTTCAATGGCATGACTTGGACGCTGTACAACTGCGAACGCAATGGCGAATCTCGCCTGGTATGGCTGCCCGATATTTCGGAAGAAACTGCAGCCGAGTCGACACGAGACGTGGTGCGCGACCGCGTGCCCCAGTTGCTCCACCACTTTTCTCCGGCACCCCACAAGGGAATCGTCAAAACCCCCACGTGGTTTTGGGTGCACCCTGCGTTGTGGCGACCCGTATCGGTCACAGCACGGGTGCCCACGCCGCGGGGAATCGTCACCATGACCACCACCGCCACACCCTCATCGCTTGAATTCCACCCCGGTGACGGCATGGGCGACGTGGCCGATTGCGATGGCCCAGGCTTGTCATGGTCGCCGTTGCTGCCGAGCTTCGTTGAGTCTGACTGCACCTATGAATACGCCATTCCATCGGCCCAACAGCAAGGGGGCGTCTTTCGTGCTCGGCTCGACGTGGTGTGGTCGATTACCTGGCGTACCAACGTTGGGGGGTCTGGGCGCCTGCCTGATCTGCGGCTTGGCGCCCCCTATGGCATTCGGGTGCGGGAATTACAAGCGGTAATTTTGCGCTAGCACAAAATTGTCCGCCTGGGCTAGGAAACCGCCACGTGCGTCGGTAGTCTTGCCATAAGACATATCGATCGATACGTCAATAGCAAACAACGAAATGAGTAGTTATGCCAACAGGTACCGTGAAGTTCTTCAATGATGAAAAGGGTTTTGGATTCATCTCTCGCGATGGCGATTCAGATGTGTTCGTTCACTTCTCCAACATCGAAGGCACCGGGCGCAAGTCGCTCCAGGCTGGGCAACAAGTCGAGTTCGAACTCGGCGAAGGTCGCAAGGGCGTCGAAGCCAACAACGTCCGAGTCATCGGCTGACTTCCCACGGGGCTTTCCCCGTCTGTCCCGAAGTGATTCGAACTGATTCGAATTAATTCAAATTGACTCAAAGGGTCACCTAGCTATGCCCATGAACTTGGCCCGCGATCAAATTATTGTCGAGCGGCGTTACATCGCCGTGTTCGCCACCATTAGTGACCAGTCACTAGGTGCGCTTGCCCAGGCTCTGCCCGAGGCATTGCGCGACCCATTCGCGCGCGCTGTTGGCTTGCGCCGTGGTGCATTCGACGAAGCCGACACCTTGGCCACGAACGTTCGCACAGGGATGGTGGCTCGCAAAGCCATCATCGACGCCGGTGTGCTCTTGAGCGAACCGTGCACCGAATACTTCGTCGACACCCTCGGTGACGCCAGCGACGACCCGTCGTATGAAGACCTGCAGGCAGTGATTCCGGCAGCGATCGACAAGTTCACCCTTGACGCGGTGCGGCTCATGGCTGTGCAGTATTCAGCCGCGCTAGGTGGATTTCGTCGCTTGGTCACCGAAGACGACCGCTTCAAAATACCCGCTAGTGAAATGGCTATGCCCGTGCAAGCGAACGCAGCCGAGCAAGCAGCGAAGCGTGCCGCACGGCGCGAACGCCGGCAACAAAAACGCTAAATCGCGTCTCGACGCACCGCCAGGTCTCGACGCTAAATCGCGTCTCGACGCACCGCCAGGTCTCGACGCTAAATCGCGTCTCGACCCTCTTCCCCGGTGCGGATGCGTACGACTCGTGAGACTTCGGTGATCCACACTTTGCCGTCGCCGATCTTGCCGGTGCCAGCACTCTTCACGATCACTTCCACCACTTGGTCAGCGACCGCATCGTCGACGACCAACTCCAATCTCACCTTGGGGATGAAATCAACTTTGTATTCAGCGCCACGGTATGTCTCCACATGGCCGCCTTGGCGACCAAAGCCGCGCACCTCCGTCACCGTAATGCCAGTGACATTGGCTGCTTTCAAGGCGTCTTTTACCTCGTCAAGTTTGAAAGGCTTGATGATTGCCGTAATGAGTTTCATGATGTTGGTCTCCTATCGGTTCTGATGAATTAGTCGTGGTATGCGGTTTCAGAGTGCAATGCAAGGTCCAGGCCAGTGAGTTCGGCTTGTTCTTCGGCTCGAACCCCGACCGTAGCGGCCAACACCTTCATGATTACCCACGTGAGGATGAACGACCACACGATGGCAACCCCGTTGGCCAACGCCTGTTCGATCAGCAAGTCTGCCGACCCGCCATAGAGGATTCCCTCGCTGAAGCTGCCCTCGAAAAATGACGGGTTCGCGAAGAATCCGATGAGGAGTGAACCAACGAGCCCACCAACGAAGTGAACACCCACCACGTCGAGAGCATCGTCGTAACCGAGCTTGGTCTTCAGACGAACTGCGTAGCAACACACGGCGCCAGCGATCGCACCGATTGCCAACGGTGCACCACCCGAAACATAACCAGCGGCGGGTGTTATAGCGACGAGGCCGGCAACGATGCCAGAAGCGGCTCCAAGATTCGATGGACGACCGTCTCGCACCCACTCCACAAGAATCCATGCAAGCCCGGCAGCGGCGCCGGCAAGGAATGTATTCATGAATGCTTGGGCGGCTTGTCCATTCGCGGCCAACGCTGAACCGGCATTGAAGCCGAACCAACCGAACCACAGAATTCCAGTACCGATCATCACGAGCGGCATCGAATGCGGTGGCGCAGGATCGACTCTGCGCTTCCCGAGCACCAAGACGGCTGCGAGTGCCGCAATTCCTGCATTCACGTGAATTGCAGTACCACCCGCAAAGTCGAGCGATCCGCGCTGACCCAACCATCCCCCGTACACCCACTTAAACACCGGCACGTACACGATGAAGAGCCAGAGCGGTACGAAGATGGCCCACGCGCTGAACTTCATGCGTCCCGCAACAGCGCCCGAAATGAGCGCCGGAGTGATTGCGGCGAACATCCCCAGGAAGGCGATGGTGGCGAGTGTTCCACCGTCACCAGCCGCAGTGATGTCGTTTAACAAGAACGAGTCGAAGCTGCCGATGAAGTCAGCTTCGAATGGCACCTGGGCGAGCGAATAGCCGAGCACCATCCACAGCACCGGCACCGCCAGGATGCAGTAGAAGTTCATGAGCAGCATGTTCAGGACGTTGCGACGTCGATCCATGCCCCCGTAGAAGAACGCCAATCCTGGCGTCATAAACAACACGAGTGCCGACGAAACCAACACCCATACCAAGCCTGCACTGTCCATCGCTGTCTCCTATTCGTGAAGTGGAACCTTGCGCGGAGACGACGTTGGCTCAGCGAGACTGACCTTAAACCACCTAAGTTTCGTGCCCGTGTGTGAAGTGTTTCCAGAATGTTTTCTTTGGTTCGTCTAACATTTTGTCAAGTGGCAACGTAGCCACCGAGAACCATGACATCAACAACCCCCTCAGCCGACCAGGCACTCGCCTCGGTGGAGTACCGCATGCGCGAGGCTGGCGAGTGGTTGCAGCTAGAAGACGGCGTCATTGAAAATCTCATTGCCCCACGACGCGTGCTCGAGGTGTCGATTCCGATTCGTCGTGATGACGGCACACGCGTGCGCTTCACCGGCTGGCGCGTGCAGCACAACATCACTCGCGGGCCAGGCAAGGGAGGCCTCCGCTACCACCCCTCGGTGAATCGCGATGAAACGGTTTCGTTGGCCGCGGCGATGTCACTCAAGACCGCACTCATGAACCTGCCACTTGGTGGGGCCAAGGGCGGGATTGCCATCGACCCAAAGTCGTTGAGTCCTCGTGAGCTCGAGCGCGTTACCCGACGCTACGTGTCGGAGATCTTCGCCTTTCTCGGTCCCGACAAGGATGTGCCTGCCCCGGACGTAGGAACCAACGCCCAGGTGATGGCGTGGGTAATGGACCAATACTCCATTGGCATCGGACATGCCGTACCCGGGGTCGTTACCGGCAAGCCGTTGGCACTGGGTGGATCACTTGGTCGCGACTCGGCCACCGGTCGTGGTGTGGTGGAGGCGGCATCACTCGTGTGCCA
>SYEA01000111.1 GCA_005800965.1 Actinomycetota bacterium
GGCCCAAGGCCAGAACTTCACGACACCGGAGAAGGTCCTCATTTTGTTGCAGATGCCGGACGCCAACACGATCCGGGTGGGCAAGGGCAATGGCACGTGCAGCAATCCTCAGGTCATGGGTGAGTACGTCGAGTTCGACCGTTGAGTTCCGTACCGATCCCTCACCAACAGGTTTCCTAAACCGCAGGTCGCACGTTCGATTCCTGCCGGGGGCGCGATCGTGTCAGCGCTGGCAGGTCGGGCACCACCACACGGTGCGACCAGCGAGCGGAGCCTTGCGGATTGCAGAGCTGCAGCGCCGGCAGCCGAGACCGTGACGCTTGTACACGTACAATCGCTCTCGGGAACCGATCTCACGATGTAGGCGGGCACCCACCTCTGGCGGATCCACCGTCACGATGCGGCCGGTCCGCTCACCGACACGCATATGGGCGATCGCCAGACGCCAGATGTCTTCCACCTTTTCCGACGGCACCTCGTTGGCCGGCATGAATGGATCCACGCCCGCCAGGAAGCAGAACTCTGCCCGATACACGTTGCCGATACCCGACACGACGGCCTGATCGAGCAGCAGTTGCGCCACGGGTATGCGCCGTCGCGCGAAGGCCGACAGCACTCGCTGCTTGTCTCCTCGGCGGACAGCCAGTGGATCTGGGCCGATCCGCAACAGCAACTGCTCCTCGGCATCGCTCTCGATCACGTCACAAGCCGTTGGCCCCGTCAGGTGCAACGTGCCTGGCTCACCCCACCACCGCAGCCGAGTTCCCTGTGTGGGCTCGGGAGCCTCGCCCGTGTATGTCTTGAACTTTCCGAACAACCCCAGATGGATGTGGACCGTCAGACCACCCTCCCAGCGATGGAACAGATGTTTGCCAACCGCCTCCACGCCTTCCAGCAGCCGACCGTCGAGCAGTGCAGCGCCGTCAGAGAACCTGCCCTGTGGTGAGTCGACTCGCAACTGGTGACCCGCGAAGCGGCGTTGCTGCAGGCGAGCCGCCCGGTGCAGTGTGTGACCTTCAGGCATCGCCCACCATCGAATGTTCAGCAGCGCCAAGGAGCGATGACATCGAGGCCAAAGGTAATGCCAGATGACTCAGCGGTCTACGGACGAGTCTTTGGCGACTCGGTTTTACGCGGGTCGCTGACGATGATTCCGTCAAGCACCTTGTCGATTGCCTTGAGGGTCTCGGTATCAAGCACCAATCCGGCCCCGTTGACGCTGTCGTCGAGTTGTTCGGGTCGGGTTGCACCAACAATTGCCGAGGCCACGTTCTTGTTTTGCAACACCCAAGCAATTGACATTGTCGCCATGCTGATGCCTGCCTGCTGAGCAATTGGCTTGAGCAGTTGAACCTTTTGCAGCACATCGTCATTCAGCCAGCGAGCGATGAAGTTCTTGCCGCTTAATTCATCCGTGGCACGCGACCCAGGGGGCGGCGGTTGACCAGGCAGATACTTTCCGCTCAGAACACCTTGAGCCATTGGCGACCAAACAATCTGCGACATTCCTGCATCTTGCGATGCTGGCACCACTTCTTGCTCAATGATTCGCCACAGCATCGAATACTGAGGCTGATTGGAAATAAACGGCACTTGCATTTCGCGTGCGAGTGCTGCGCCACGGGTGATTTGATCAGCATCCCACTCTGATACCCCGATGTACAGCGCCTTGCCCTGACGCACGATGTCGGCGAAGGCAAGCATCGTTTCTTCAAGTGGTGTTTCGACATCGAATCGATGCGCTTGGTACAGATCGAAGTAATCAATTTTCATTCGCTTCAGCGATGCGTCAATCGAGTGCATGATGTGTTTGCGTGAGAGCCCACGGTTGTTGACACCGGCACCTGTCGGCCAGTACACCTTGGTGAAAATCTCCACACTCTCGCGTCGCACACCGTCCAGCGCGCGACCCAAAACTTCTTCGGCTCGTGTGCCGGCATAAACATCGGCGGTGTCGAAGGTGGTGATGCCCAGTTCGAGTGCGTGCTTGACGCACGCATTGGCGGCATCTTCTTCGACCTGGCTGCCATGGGTAATCCAGTTGCCGAAACTGACTTCTGAGACTTTAAGACCACTGTTGCCGAGGTATCTGTGTTTCATATGGATCAACCTACCCGAGCAACACTCAGCGCCTATCGTGAGTATCAGGTACGGTGCGACGTGAGAAAAATTGCGCAAATCATCCTTGGTCTGGGGCTTGCATTTGCAGGCACTACGCACCTTGGCGCGAACCGAGCCGAGTTTCAAGCACAGGTGCCGAACGTGCTCAAGGATTATGCCGACTTTGTGGTGTTGGCGTCGGGCGTAGTGGAAATCCTGCTTGGGCTCGGTCTGATGATTGCTTGGAAGTACCGAGCGCAAATCGGTTGGGCAGTTGCGGCATTTTTCGTGGCCATTTTTTGGGGCAACATTTCGCAGTATGTGAATGGTGTTGATGCATTCGGTTTAAATAGCGATGCAGCACGTGCCACACGGCTGTTGTTTCAGCCGTTATTGGTGATCTGGGCCCTGTGGTCAACGGGCGCCTGGCGTGCTCGCCGTTCTCGCTAGCCGTCATGGTGCCGATCAATCTGCATGACGATGTGCTGGTCAATATTGAACGACACTTCGGTGGTTTGTTCTCGGGTGATATCGGGGCGAGTTCCATAGCTGGTGGCCAAAGTGCAGCGAATGCTGCGCTGGCGCAACTTGACATCACTGGATATGCCAACACCCGGTCGCAGGTGTTGCCAAAGAATCGGCGTGGGGCGACCGTGTTGTCGCCATATATACGTCACAACATTCTGACGCTGGATCAGGTGTATCGCGCAGTGAAGCATGCGCCATACAAAGATCGGGAGAAGTTTCGTGACGAGCTCTTCTGGCAGGAGTACGCACGGCACCTGTACGCGCGCATTGGCACTCGGCTCTTCGAGAACCTGCGCTATGAAGCGAATGCCGACACGCCAGGCGATGGCTGGAACCCCGAAATGCTTTGCATGGCGGAAACCGTCGCTGAACTGGAAACTGATGGCTGGGTCGTGAACCAAACGAGGATGTGGTTGGCCTCGCATTGGACGGTGCGCAACGATCGTGGTTGGCTCGCTGGTCAAGAACGGATGCATCGCAACTTGCTGGACGGCTCGCGTGCGGCAAACCTGCTGGGTTGGCAATGGACTGTCGGCGCCGGAACGGGTAAGCCGTATGGGTTTGCGAAGTGGCAGGTGGACAAACGCGCTGCTGGGCTTTGCAACAGGTGCCCACTCAAGAACAAGTGTCCGATTCAGGAATTTCCTGCCGAGGTTTCCTTGCGCGAGCTCTCTCGCGATGCAATTTTGGATACCGACCCGGATGTGTCTGCAACAACTGGCCCGACGAGGGTTCTGGTCAACGCCAAAGCAAGCCATGTGCTGTTGACCATCGACTCACTCGGCGATGACGACCCCGCGCTGGCGGCAAACTCACACTTGCCTGCGGTGTTCGTGTTCAATGAACACGCCTTGAAAAAACTGCAGCTGAGGTCGCGGCGAATCGCTTTTTATCTGCAGACGCTGGGTGATTTGAATACTCGTCGACCAGTGGCCGTGTATCTCGGTGATCCGTATCGATTTGCCCAAGACAACGCGGTTGCCGTGACGTATGCCCCAGTGCCGTCATTCAAGAAATTCAGCAGACTTGCCGAGGTTCACCCGTACCCGTGGCTACGACCACCACATGCAGGCACGGTCAAGAGTTTTTCGTCATGGCGCAAAAGGTTGTCGTACGACGAATAATCGTGGTGGTTCTTGTAATAAGGTAAAAGCGATGTCTGGGCCCACACCTATTCGCGTTGGTCTTTTGGCATACGGTGCCATCGGCTACGAGCACAATCTGGCGATACAAAACACGCCTGGGCTGCGCCTTGTTGCTGTTTGCGATGCTAAGCCCGAGCGCCTGGCTGCTGCCAGCGAACTCGCTGCAGATTTCACCGGGTTCGCCGATGCCACACAGATGCTCGACTCGGGCTTGCTTGATCTCGTCGTGATTTCGACCCCGCCGAATAGTCACTTTCATTGGGCCAAAGAGTCACTTATGCGTGGCATTCATGTGGTGCTGGAAAAACCCATGGCGCTGACCGCGACCGAGTGCGACGAGTTGATGGCATTAGCGCACGAAAAGAGTCTGCTCCTTGTGGTGTATCAAAATCGCCGCTTTGACGCCGACTTCGTAACGCTGCGGTCACTCATCGCCTCAGGTGTCATCGGAGACGTGTATCAGTTTGACACGTTTGTTGGTGGCTACTCACGCCCCTGCGACTATTGGCATTCTGATGCTGCGGTGTCGGGTGGTGCAATCTTTGACTGGGGCAGCCACTTCATCGACCAAATTCTGAATGTAATCACCGACGATGTCGCGCATGTGAGCGGGCAGAACCACAAGCGCGTCTGGAAACATGCAACCAATGCCGATCACGCCCAAGTGACCATCACCTTCGCCACGGGCAAGCAAGCCACCTTCATTCACTCTGACTTGGCCGCTGCCCGCAAACCAAAGTTTTATGTGCTCGGCACACTCGGCGCAATCGTCGGCGACTGGAACCTGCTGGCTGAACCTGCCGTGGCCGACCTTCCAGCCGTGATCACGGTGCATCGTCAAAACTCAGAGGTCGAGCAGATTGCACTTGAGACAGTCGCCGACTACGAATTTCATCGTTCGATAGTTGCGTACCTCACCACCGGCACGCCGATGTCGGTAGCGGCAGTTCAGTCGCGCAATGTGGTGGCAATCATGCAAGCTGCGGAAGAATCGGCGCTCAATAACGCAATTCCCGTCGTGCCGAAACTTCGCGCCGA
>SYEA01000112.1 GCA_005800965.1 Actinomycetota bacterium
ACCTTGGTGCACAAGAATTGCGGTTGATGACCAACAACCCGGCCAAATACGGTGGCATCGCGGGTTACGGCTTGAGCGTGGTGGAACGTGTGCCAATCGTCGTCACCATGACCGACGAGAATCGCGCGTATCTTTCCACGAAACGTGACCGACTAGGTCACCTGTTCGCCGCCGACGAGAAAGGCACCAAGAAATGAACTCACGCAAAGTGAAAAGTCTGAAAGTTGGCATTGTCTGCTCGCGCTTCAACGAGTTTGTGGTCAACGCACTGCTCGATGGCGCTCGTCGCAACCTGGCCAAGCACGGTGTGCAAGAAACAAACATCGAGGTGTTCTGGGTGCCTGGCGCCTATGAGATTCCGGTCATGGCGCGATTGATGGCTCTGTCACGCAAATACGACGCGCTAGTCACACTCGGCGCGGTGATTCGTGGTGATACCGCACATTTCGAATACGTTGCCGGCCCCTGCGCCGAAGGCATCATGCAAGTGCAACTCGAAACGCTCATCCCCATCGGCTTTGGTGTGCTCACCGTGGAGAACGTGGAGCAGGCCGCTGCTCGCTCGCGACCCGATGACACCAACAAGGGTTACGAAGCCGCTGATGTGGCCATTGAGATGGTGGCCACCATGCGTCGCTGGAAATAACACCCAACTCGATACTTCGCCCACACAGCACGGTGGCGGCAATACCCCCGCCATTGCGAGGTGCCCATGCGCCAGTTGGCTGCATTCACCGTCGCAATCACGGTGCTGGCGAGTGTGCCAACAACACCAGTGATTGCCTCGTCGTCACCGATTGATTCAGGCGTGGTTGACCACTTGGTGTTCAACACCCCACTCGCGAAGTTTCGTAGCGAACGTGCCCGCACAAAACGGGTGCACCGCTGGCTGATCACGACGACGGATGGTTGCTCGGCGCCCGTTGTGGGCAGCAGTGGACAATCGTTCGACTTTCGGCTGGCATGCGAGCGCCACGACCTTGCCTATGCAAACTACGCAGCACTCGCCCAACTTGGCATTGGTTACGAGTGGAGCGCAGCATTGCGCGCAGTAGTCGACGACCAGTTTCAGCGCGACCTGCAAGCGTCATGTGTGAAGCGTCGGCGCAGCGAACGACTGCGGTGTGATGCGTGGGCAGTGGTGTTTTTTCACGCGGTGCGGTTGGCAGCCGGGCCGTGAAGTGCTACTTCTGCAAAACGAGCAGCAGCAAATCTTGAAGCATGCGCGCCGTTGCACCCCAAACGGTTTCGTCATCGAGATAAAACATCGGCACCACCACTTCGCGGTCGGGAAACACCCAATGCTCTTGGGCAAACGTGTCGGGGCGAATGAGTTCTGTCAGAGCGACGCTGAAGACACGGTCAACTTCATGGTTGATGACAAACTCGGCTGGTGCATGCGGCAAACGCACCACGTGCGGCACGATATGGCTGGTGCTCGAAATGGTGCGGTGCGCAGTCAACTCAGCCACCACATGAGCGTGACGAGCATCGACACCGATCTCTTCATGTGTTTCGCGAAGTGCAGCTTGTATCGAGGTTTCGCCTGGCTCGAGGCGTCCACCCGGAAACGCGATTTGCCCAGCATGTGTGCTCAGAGTTGACGAGCGACGAGTGAGCAACACATGCGGCTCGTCGTTGGCCACATACAGCGACACCAAGACGGCTGATGCATGCGCGCCTGTCGCGGGCACCTGCAGAATCGGGTCAGGGCGAAAACGTGTGAGTGCACTGCACACAGCGTCAATGTCGCTCAGGGCTCGCGTGTCGAGGCGATCCCAAGGGGCGTGATGCAGTGCCCGCCAGTCCACCGGCCTTGGCAGATGTTGTTGACCGCCTGGTCTACGCAACCGGCTTCCAACCAATGTCCAACAGATGTGCCAACACCGCATCGAGACCCGCAGTTTTCAACGAAGCAAGGGTGCGCCCGGGTTGTTCTTCACCTTTTTCCCATTTTTGCCAAGCAACAAGAATTTTGGCGAGGTCGGGTGCAGGTTTGTCGAAGGGCATGCGCTGAGCCTAACGATGCAATATCACTGCGTCGTAGTCTGAGTAAATGCGGCGCAAGTTCATTGGTCTACGACAATTCAGACGAGTCGCCATGACACTTGTTCTCAGCACGACGATTGTTGGTTTGCCAACAACACGAGCCAATGCCGTGGTCGGTGGCACTTCTGCGATAGGCAACGCAGCAGTCGTTCGCCTACGCAACGGAAACACCGTTTGCAGCGGTGCCTTGTGGACGAGCCGCATCGTCGTGACTGCTGCACATTGCGTGGTGGATGCGAGCGGGAACGTCACGAGCAATCAAATTTTTGTCAATCTGCCAGGCGTGGATGTGCAGCAGTCACCACAAACCGTCACCAACAGTGCAATCATCACCGTTGACAGTTGGCGTGATGACGGCTCGGGGTATTCACAACGTGACGACATTGCCTTCCTGACCTTGAACTCAGATTTGCCGGGCGGCGTCATTCGCCGGCTTGCGACCCCCACCGAAGTGGCTGCGTGGAGGCAAGAAGGCCGCGTGGTGACCTTCCTTGGTTACGGTCGCACTTCACCCACAAGCACCTCGTCACCGGCACCAAACGCAATCGATCAACCCCTTTCACCATCCATTACCTGGCCTGGTGCTTTTAGCGCAGCCCAAACCACAACAACCGGGATTTGCTCTGGCGACTCGGGCGGCCCTGTCGTTACTCGTGTCGGCAATGACGTGGTGCTCGTCGGCATTAACTCCGCAGCATCGGGACCATGTTCAGAATCAAGACAACCATCCATGACAGGTTTTGCGCCATCGGCATTTCCCAACCTCGTTGCGAGGGCGCTTGCACTCACTGGCGGACGTGCCGAGCCAGTAGGCGCTGCACCAGGAGTAGTGAGCGGTACGGCATCGTCCGTGGCGTCTGACTCCGCCGACATCAGCGGCACGGTGAATGCCAACGACATCGCAACGCAAGCATTTTTTCAATATTCGCGCCTGCCCGATTTTTCGACACTTGACGGAACCGTCGTGGCTGGCGATGTTGCTGGCAGCGAAACTGCAACCCTCGCCACCAATCTGGCTGGTCTTGCAGCCGGTGCGACGTATTACTGGCGTCTCGTGGCCACCAATGCAGTGGGCACATCGGTGGGTGACACACAATCGTTCGCCACGCCAGTGTTTGCCGCAAAAACTTCACGAGCCAGCAACGCACTGCTCAATATCATGCTCATCGATCGCACTGAGGTAACCAAGGTGGTGGTTGCACCAGTCGCAAAATCACGCACCCAGTGCACGGTCAACAGCAAAACCCAACGTCTGACCTTTGCTCGCCCCGGCACTTGTCGGGTGAAAATCACCATCACCCGTGCTGGCGTCACCACTACTCGCGCTTACAACTTGGTAGTGAACTAGCCCACATGAACACCTACGACCTCGTCGCACAAACACGACGCAACGGGCAGGTCGAGTCGCAGCATTTCGGCACTGTGGTGGGGCTTAACGCAGACGGCTCGGTGGCATTCAGCGTGGGCGACCCCACTGCAATCGTGTTTCCACGCTCGTCGATAAAACCGCTGCAGGCAACCGCAATGGTCGAAGCCGGGCTCACCTTGCCGCCACGATTGTTGGCGCTTGCCTGTGCCAGCCACGACGGGCGCCCCGAGCACCTGGCGGGGGCGAGAGAAATTCTCGCAACTGCCGGGCTTGATGAATCGTCGCTTGGCAATCTGATCGATTATCCGCTCGACGACACCGAGCGCGAACGCGCCATCCGCGACGGTAAGCAACGCACATCGCTGCAGATGAATTGCTCGGGCAAACACGCCGGCATGCTCGCCACCTGCGTTGCTGCTGGCTGGCCAACCGACAACAGTTATCTCTCTGCCGAACACGCGCTGCAACAGCACATCACCAACATGATTCCCTCGTTGGCCGGCGAACCTGCAGCGCACGTTGCAGTGGATGGCTGCGGTGCACCAGCACACGCGCTCTCGCTAATCGGTTTGGCGCGGGCGTTTCGCACGATTGCCACGGCCGCAGCAGGCACCGCTGCCCACCAAGTGGCGCAGGCGATGACGAGCCACCCGCTCATGGTGGGCGGCCCTACGCGCGATGTCACATTGCTCATGCAAGGTGTGCCCGGGCTGATGGCCAAGGACGGTGCCGAAGCCGTATTTGCCGTGGGTCTGGCCGACGGTCGTGCGATTGCATTGAAAATCAGTGACGGCGCCAATCGTGCTCGACCACCAGTGATGCGGGCTGCGCTCGAGCGGTTGGGGGTGGGCCTAGAAAACGTCGACCCGGCGACGTGGGATTCCCCCGTTTGGGGGCACGGTCGCCGGGTCGG
>SYEA01000113.1 GCA_005800965.1 Actinomycetota bacterium
ACACGCCCTTCTGTGGGCTTATGACAACGTTTGTATTTGCGACCGCTTCCACACCAGCACAGTTCATTGGCGGCTGGCAACACTTGGGGTGGCTGCGGTGTGGAACGCACAACCAAAGGCTAAGGGGCAGGTTCGGGCAACCAGCGGTTGCGCTGAGGTGACATTGGTGTAACTCTCGTGCAGTGGTCTCTGGGTGCACGCACAGACAGCGGTCATTTTTACGAAATTTCTGGGGCTCGGTTTGGCACGGCAAGTTCATGAGCAAGTACAACGGACATCAACACACATAGTTGTGGGAAAAGATTTACTTTTCCTGCAACGAACGAGAGCAAAGGTAGGCAGCCGTGGCGGAACGGATGTCAGACAACATGACGGATCAGGTGGTGCGTGCGCGTTTGCGCGACACCACGATCAACTCGTCTAACGACACAAAAAATGGCGTCGTTGAGGACGAAGCGGTGCTGCCGAGAGGTCGCCGCAGATACCCGGAGTTGTTACTCGGCCTTCTTCTGGTGGTTGGTGGTGCGCTCGGTGGGGTATTGGTGTTTCAGCGCAGCAGTGATCGTGTGGTCGTTGTCGGCGCTGCCCGCGAGTTAACGCGTGGCACGGTGCTCACCCGCTCTGATGTCATCGCCGTCGAAGTCGGGGCGCTACCAGTTGGAGCAGTGACCAGTGCAAGTGACGCCAGCACGTTGCTCGGCAAGCGGCTGTTGGTGGATATTCCTGCCGGTATTCCAATCGCCCCCAATGTGGTTACCGACCAGCAGTTGCTTGGAGCATCGGAAGCGTTGATTCCTCTGGCGCTTACTCACAGTGCCGTGCCGAGTGGCTTAACTCGGGGCGATCTAGCGCGGGTGGTCATCTCGTTTCCGAATCAAGGCGTCGATGCACCCGCTCCCGAGGTGTTGGCTGACACCGTTGAAGTATTTGATATCGACATCTCGGATGACTTCGGTGATGTCGCACGTGTGACGGTACGCGCCAACTCTGACATTGCTATCGACATTGCCCGAGCAGACCGCGTGCAACTCATAAAAGTCGCTGGGCGTTGAACATGCTTAATACCTCACTCGTTCGCTCTCTTACCGAGCATGTGGCTGATGTGCTGGCCGAAGAGCGCCTGCATGAAGATACTGCCGATGCCACCACTTCGCGCGAGGCCGAACTTGAGTTCGCCCGAGCCATCTTGCGCAGCGAAATTGCGCGTATTTCTGTCAAACGTCCACTTGATGCTTGGCCACCAATTGATGAAGAGTCGCTCATGAACGACGTATTGGCGCGAGTACTTGGCCTCGGCGGTCTCGAGGCTCTGCTGGATGACCCGGATGTGAGTGATGTCCATATTCGTGGTTGTGACTCGGTGTGGGTCAAGTTGCGGGACGGTCGCCGTGAACGTCGTGCGCCAATCGTGGAGAGTGATGAAGAACTCATCAACTTGATTCGTCGTGCCGCGACGCGGTTTAGCCGAACCGAGAAGCGCTTTGATGCAGGCACACCTGAACTCAACATGCAACTACCGGATGGCTCTCGACTATTTGCAGTGATGGAAGTGTCGACTCGTCCGAGTCTTGTGATTCGTCGGCATCGCTTTGAGCTATCGTCACTTGACGAACTTCGGGCACTCGACGTGTTTGATGCCGACGTGCAGGCACTACTGACCGCAATGGTGCGATCGCGACGCAATGTGGTGGTTGCTGGTGGCACAGGGTCGGGTAAGACCACGTTGCTGCGGGCCTTGCTCAACGAAGTGCCACCGACAGAGCGCATCGTGACGATTGAAGATGCCTATGAACTCGGCTTAGAGCACTTTGCTGAAAAACACCCCGACTACGACGCGCTACAGAGTCGTAGCGCCAATATCGAAGGCGAAGGTGAGGTGACGTTGGCCGATCTGACTCGTATGGCACTGCGCATGGACCCTGATCGGGTCATCGTCGGAGAAGTCCGTGGGGCCGAGGCATTCCCCATGTTGATGGCGATGAGTCAAGGCAACAACGGCTCGATGTGCACTATGCACGCTGACGGCACTCGATCGGTGTTTCCCAAGTTGGCGGCCTACGTGTCGATGGCATCAACGGGGCTACCCGTCGAGACGGTCAACGTGCTCGTGTCGAGTGCCTTGCACTTCGTGATCTTTATTGAAAATGTGGATGGTCGCAGACGGATTGCCTCGATTCGTGAGGTGGTTGACACCGACGGTAACAACATCGTGTCGAACGAAATCCTCACGCGGGTGGCCGGCGGACAGACGCAGTGGCCATTTCCGATTCGCAGTGGCACACGTGAACTGCTCGAACAACACGGCTTCGGCCGACCAGTCATGGCTCGGTCGACACGATGACAGCAAAGCAATGACACTTCACGTATGACACTTCATCTATGACACCGTTCGCAGCGCTGGCCGCCGGATCCGCTATTGGCCTGGGTGTTTTCGTATGTGCCGCTGCGTGGCGCGGCCGTTTTCGGCTCGCTGGTTTGTCACAACAGCGCACGCAGCTGTCGCTTCGGCATGTGGCAGTGGCAGTCGTGGTGTTGGTCGGCACCTGGGTAATTACGGGCTGGACTCTGGCTGCTGCCACGATCGCTGGTGTTGCAACCATGGGCAGCATTGCGCTGAGCCGCCATGGCCAACGACGCGATGATCGCTCACTCGTTGACGCCCTAGCCGTATGGACCGAACAGTTACGCGACATGTTGGCGGGGAGCAACGGCCTCGAACAAACGATCATCGCCACTTCTACCCACGCACCAGTGGCGTTGCGCGAACCGCTGGAGCGACTCGTGGCATCAATGAGTTATTCGTCAATGACCCAGGGTTTGCAGCGTTTTGCCCGCGATGTGGATCACCCCACGGCAGATTTCGTTGTTGCAGCACTTTCCACGGCAGCCACTCGTCAGGTTCGCGAACTTGGCGCATTGCTCGGCCACTTGGCGGCGTGTGCACGTGACGAAGCCCGCATGCACACCCGCATTTGGGTTGGGCGGTCACGCACACGCAGTGCCGTGCGAATCATCTCCGGAGTAATCGGTGTGTTCGTTGGTGGATTAGTGGTGCTGAGCCCTGAATATTTGGCTCCATATCGTTCTGCCGAAGGACAACTGGTGTTGTCCGCAGTTGTCTTGGTGTTTTTTACAGCCCTGCTCATGATGCAGCGGCTTGCAGTGGTAGTGGCGCCTGATCGTTTTGTTGGTCGTCGCACCGAGGCGCGGTCGTGAGCCTGTTTTTTACGCTGCTGGCCGGTGCCGTGGTGGGCGCTGGTGTTGCCATCTTGGTATTTCCGACCATGGCTGGTCAACTGCGACGTCGGCTGTTGTCAGCCGCAATGAATTCACGGGCTTTAGCCAACGAGCGTGCGGCTCGGTTGCACGCCAGCGATCTGGCCATCGTGGGTTGGACACCGACGGACTTGGTAGTGCGCCAACTATTGGGCATCATCGCTGGAGCCGTGGGGTCGGCGATGGTTGCATCAGCCATCAGCGATGGGATGACGGTGATGCTTGCTCTTGGTATCGGCGCCGCAGTCGGGTTCGTGCTGCCGACCAGCATGTTGCGCACTACTGCTCGGTCGCGTCGGCGCAGTTTTGTGCACGCTTTTTCTGCATATCTCGATTTGGTCAATGTGCTGTTGGCTGGCGGTGCGGGTATTGAAACTGCATTGACTGCTGCCGCCGACGCTGGTGACGGATGGGCGTTCGGCACTTTGCGTTCGTGCTTGGTGCGAGCGCGATTATCACGGCGGACTCCATGGCATGAGCTGCGTGTATTGGGTGCTCGCTGGGGCATTAAAGAAGTGGTGGAGGTTGCCGGAAGCATGAATCTGTCGGGTGAACACGGCGCACGCATCCGTGCCTCACTCGGAGCCCGTGCCGACTCGATGCGTTCGCGTCAAATTGCAGAAATTGAATCGCTCGCCCAGTCCTCAACTGAACGGATGGGGGTGCCCGTCATGATGTTGTTCGTTGGCTTCATGGTGCTGCTTGGGTATCCAGCATTGCAGACGGTGGTGATGAACATGTAGCACGAAAAAGAATTCTGGACATATCAAAACTGACACACATCATTATGTAAACAACCTACGAAAGGAACCAACACCATGTCCCATACACGTCAACTCTGGCAGTACTACACGACGCGTTTTCGCGCCTCACTTGCTGTCGACCAAGACCGTGGCGAAGTCAGCGCGACCACCGTCGTGATGGCTGCTGCGCTGATTGCCCTCGCGCTGTTCGTCGGGGCAACCATCACGGGACGGGTTCGCGACAAAGCGAACTCACTCGACCTTGACTAACTCGCGTCGTCAACATGGCGGGCAGCCACGCGTTGATCGTGGAGAGATTTCCATAGAAACCGTCATCTTGGTGCCAGTGGTCATCTTCATTGTGCTCATCGTTGTGCAGGCCGCAGTGGTGATGCATGGTGCCAACGCTGCAAATCACATTGCTGCACAGGGTGCCATGACTGCAGCTCGCCATGGCGCCACGGCGGGTCATGCCGTGGTGGCCGTGGCAGCAGCAGCCGACTCGCTTGGTGCGCGACTTGCAGCACCACCAACAATCGTCACTTCCACAGACCATGTCACGGTACGTGTATCAGTGAGGGTGCCTCAGGCGGTGCCGGTCTTTGCTGCGGAGATCTCTCGCGAGGTATCAGTCCCACGCGAGCGATACATCGCCTACGGCGAGCGCTAGCAACTATGCAGAAAGCTCGGCATGATCGCGGCTCGATGAGCGTCGAGGCCGTGTTGCTGGCACCCGTGCTGGTGTTGTTTGTATTGTTCGTGGTACATCTTGGTCGGCTTGGTGCCGCCCAGACGCGCCTCATCGCAGCAGCCGACCACGCTGCTCGTGCTGCTTCGCTTGTTCATCCCCGAAACATGGCAGCAGCAGGCCAGTCAGTGGCTTTAGAAAATCTCGCGCAGAACGGGGTGTCGTGTGATGCCCTTGATGTTCGAGTCGACGTAGTGAACACCATCGACCCTGGCATTGTGCGGGTAATCATCGATTGTGTCGTCGACAATGGTGGGTTGAATCTGCTTGGTCCGGTGCCTCGCCGGTTGAGTGCTTCCTCAGCTGAGGTGATTGATCGCTGGCGAGTCGACTCATGAGTGGCTTTGTGGTGTGCATTTTTTCGGCGATGGTCGCGTTGAGTGCCTTGGTCGTTGATGGAGCCCGTTTGGTTTCGGCACGGGCAGCAATTGATGACCATGCTGCCAACGCAGCACGATCAGCAGCCCAAGAAATTATCGACGTTCGGCTGAACAATGAACGCATTGACCCACAGGCTGGCAGTGCGGCCGCGCGTCGGTACTTGGCAGAAAATGGGCTCAACGGCAGCGTGCAGATCGAGGGCTTGCGAGTGCAAGTCACGGTGTCTGACACTGTGACCATGACCTTGCTGGCACTGGTGGGTGTCGGAGACCAGGTCGTGCAAACAACTCGCCAAGTACGGGTGGTTGACGAGTGAGCCGCACACTGCGTAGTGCCCGCCGGCGCGTGATGGGCTCGGCTGTTGCATTTCTATTGATCCTGTTGGTGGTGGCCACACCGTTGTGGTGGTTGGGGCCGCACCCGTTGCAGATTGTCGGGGAATTGCTCGACGTGCTGTCTGGCGAGCGACTCATTGCCCCGCGCGAACTCGTGGAGCTGAGTGGGTTTGCCGGCCTGTGGCTGTTGGTGATTGTAGGGGTAGTCCGCACGGTGAACTTGGTGATTGGTGTGCTTGTTCACGCTGTGCGCACGAGCAATGATTCGTTCAATGAACGCTCCACCTATCGAGTGATTCGTGTGCTGCTCATTTTTGCCGTTGGGTTGGTGACCACGACCAAAGCGGTGACACACTCACCATCTGTTCCAGCAGTCCCTGCAGCCGAGACTGATGACTCGCGCCGCGCGACACCGTTGAGCACGCCCGTCACTTTGCCGGCTTTAGCATCTGCTGGTTTGGCCGCTGGCTTGGCGGCGCATGTCAACAAAACCCGAGCTGTGTTGCTGAGCGATGCACCAACTGCAGCAAAACTACGACGACCGGCAGCGGCTGCGCTATCGCGCGGAACCGCAGTTTTCGAAAGCGCCAAACGGTGGTCTGTGGATGCTGGAGGCAGGACCACTGCTAATCACATTGTCGACACAAGTGCACTGCTCGTGCCGCTTGGGCGTTCAGATACCAACCTTGTGCACTTAACGATTGCTCCGGGTGACAAAGTGTCGGTTGAAGCACCGATAGATGAAGCGGTAGTGGTGCTACGCCATGTGATTAACACAGTGATGTTGGCCCCGTGGCTGCCGACACCACACTTGGTGCTGTGTGGTTTTAGCGCCGCCGATGTAGTGGGCAGCGAACGGGTCGTACTCACTCACAGTTCGAGTGAAGCAGTAGCTGAGGCCCTTGCGTTGCGCCATCAGAGCCCGACGCAATCCATCCTCGTTGTGTCACGATTCGATGCCCCAGAGTTTGGTGCTCTGAGTGATGCGGGTATTGCCGTAATCATGGGTTGTGCGACGTCGTCAATGCCCACCACTCGGGTGATTCGCGAGCAGCGAGCCTGGCGGATCACGCCGCATGACGACCTATTTTTACCCTACGGGGTGACGGCCGAAGAAGCAGCCGACTTTCGTGCGATGATTCGCGAAATGACCATCATCGAAGTCGATGACGGGGCTCAGACGCTGATGCCGAAGTCTTCGGCGACTCACCACGTTGAGTACTCAGCACTCATTCGAGTTCTTGGCCCAGTAGAAGTGGTGGACAACAACCAGGGCGAGGTGCAGTTTCGTAAATCCAAATCGGTCGAGTTGCTGTGTTGGCTGAGTCTGCATCGTGATCGGCCGACGGTATCGGCGGCGCGCACGGCTCTATGGGAAGTTGATGTTGAAGATGCCACCTTCCACAATGTGCTTTCGGAGCTGCGCCGAGGTTTGAACACCCACGGCATTACGGACGCTGCTTGGCGCGCCACCAAGCAGCGTCTGGCACTTGATCCGCTCATCTTTACTGATGCTGAGTTGCTTCGCCGAGTATTGCTGGCCATCGATGACGATGAATCTGAACTCTCCACGACTCGCGCGCTTGAAGAACTATGTGGGGTGCTAGCGCTGGTTCGGGGCCTACCGTTCGCTGGCGAAGATTACGCGTGGGCCGACGCCGAGGGCATCACGTCAACCTTCGTTTGGCTCGTGACTCGGGC
>SYEA01000016.1 GCA_005800965.1 Actinomycetota bacterium
CCAGGCTGAACTCGTCGTAATCTCCGGTGCTGCGCATGGGTTGATGGTTGAACACGCATCGACGTTCAATCAGATTGTGATCGACTTCATCGAACGCACCGAACACAACAGCCGGCTAAGCAGGTCTGCCGCAAAGGCCAGCTGACCAGCGATGAAAATCGTGGTAGTTGGTGCTGGGTTCAGTGGTCTCACTGCAGCACGTCACATCGCTGTCGCGGGCCACACAGTGGTGGTGTTGGACAAAGGACGCTCGAGTGGTGGACGATGCGCCACTCGTCGGATCGGTGCCGCCGTGGTTGATCATGGAGCACAATTTTTCACTGCCCGCAGTGATGAATTCACCGCGCAGGTGCAGCAATGGTTGAGTGACGGCATCGCCTACGAGTGGTGTCGTGGGTTCGGCGCAGGTGACGGACACCCCCGCTATTGCGGAACCAACGGCATGACCACTATTACCAAACACTTGGCACAAGGTCTTGACGTGCGTTGTGCACAAATGGTGTTCAACATTGAACGCAATGGCAAGTCGTGGCGTGTACGCATGGATGACGGAACCCATATTGATGCCGATCAAGTGGTGGTTACCTGCCCAGTGCCACAGACAATTTCACTACTGGTGAACACCGAGCTGGGGATTCCCGATGCGATTCGCACGATTGAATACGACAAAACCATTGCAGCACTCGTGGTGGTCGATGGCGTGACTGCCGTGCCCGCTCCCGGCGGCGTGCAGGACGGTGACTCAACGTTTTCATTCGTTGCCGACAATTTGCTCAAAGGTGTGAGCCCCGTTCGTGCACTCACCCTGCATTGCAATGCTGCATTCAGCGAAACACATTGGTGGAACGATGTAACCGTCACCCACGAGTTGGTGATGAGTGCAGCCCGCGACTGGATTGGCGACGCAACAGTGGTGGAACATCAACCCAAGCGGTGGCGAATGGCTACCCCACGCACCACTTGGCCGGAGCGATGCTGGTCGAAAGACGGCGTTGTGTTGGCTGGCGACGCATTTGGCGGGCCGCGCATCGAGGGTGCCGTACTCTCGGGTCTCGCCGCCGCGCAACGATTGCTCGACTACTGAGCAGCGTTAGAAGTGCGTGTTAGAGATCAACGAGTGAGTCAAGCAGCGCCCGCGGTGCACGCTGTAGCGCATCAGTGGCTGCGCTCGCAGGCAACTTCGCACACTCTGCTTCGGCAATGGCCACGTAGTTACGCGCCGAGTCGAGGGCGGCGGCAAGGCCACCACCATTGCGCACGATCTTGAGCGCTTTGGTGCGCTCTTTGGCGGTGAGAGGTGAACCGAGCAAGTCGTACAGTTCGCGAGACTCAGCCGAGTCGACGGCCAAGGTCAAGAGCACCGGCAAGGTATAGACGCCCTCTTCCATGTCGTGGCCGGCGGGCTTGCCCAACTGCTCGTCAGTTGACACCACATCCAGCACGTCGTCGACGATTTGAAACACCATGCCATAGGCATCAGCGATGTTGGTGATTGTGTCGGTCACTTGGCGTGAGTGGCCGGCCATCAACGAACCGATTCGCGCCGACGTCGCAAACAGTGACGCAGTTTTGCCTTGGATGCTCACCAGATATGACGGAACGGTGCGGCCCCGATCGTAGGTATGGCGCAGCTCTTCGACTTGGCCTTCACACAAGCGCCCAATCGTTCGCGCCAGCAGACCCGACACTTCGTTGCCCAACGAGGCGGCAATTTCTGATGCACGCGCCAGCAAAAAATCGCCAGCGACGATGGCCTGCAGGTTGCCCCACTTGGCGTTCACCGTTTCAACGCCACGGCGAGTGGTGCTTTCGTCCATGACGTCATCGTGATATAGCGAGCCAAGATGTACGAGCTCGCAAGAAATGGCCCCCTGAATTACTTCAAGTGAAACGGGAGCATCAGTGCCAACTTGCGCTGCGGCCACTGCCAACACTGGGCGTAATCGTTTTCCGCCGGCCACGATGAGGTGCGATGCAATCTCGGTGAGGTATGCATCAGCAGTGTGCACCGAGGCACGCAACGCAGTTTCGATACGCTCGCGATCGCTGGTCATCAACGGCAAATCAAGTAGCGGCGAAGCCAAGTTCACGCTTGCAGGCTATGCGTGAAGCACGCCAGCCGTGGTACGCAGCATGCCGGTACGCCTCAGGAGTGCTTAGAAAGATGTCACAAAATGCCGTTTTGCGTGCGTGACTTCTTTGCGGGTCTTTCACGAGCTCGTCACAATCGGCCAAGTGGTCGTGGGGGTACACTTTTCCTACCCACCGAATCTCTACCAACCCAGTAAGGCGGTAAAAGCAGTGTTCGAACGTTTCACCGACAGGGCCCGGCGAGTGGTCGTGTTGGCCCAAGAAGAAGCGCGTCTGCTCAACCATTCATACATCGGTACCGAACACATCCTGCTAGGACTCATCCACGAAGGTGAAGGAGTAGCCGCTAAAGCCCTCGAGGCACTCAATATCTCACTCGAGGCCGTGCGAGCCCAGGTCGAAGAAATCATCGGACAAGGTGGATCATCGCCTTCCGGGCACATTCCATTCACCCCACGCGCCAAAAAGGTGCTCGAGTTGTCGTTGCGCGAGGCCCTGCAATTGGGGCACAACTACATCGGGACCGAACACATTCTTCTCGGGCTCATTCGTGAGGGTGAAGGTGTTGCTGCCCAAGTGCTCGTCAAATTGGGTGCCGACTTGTCGCGAGTTCGCCAACAAGTCATTCAACTGCTGAGCGGTTACGAAGGTGCTGGTGGTGAGGGCAAGGGCGAACCGGTTGGCGCCAAAGAAACAGCAAGCGAAAAAGGTGGCAGCCAGATTCTTGATCAGTTCGGCCGCAACCTCACCCAGTTGGCGCGCGACAAGAAGCTCGACCCAGTCATTGGTCGACAGCGCGAGATGGAACGCGTCATGCAGATTCTTTCGCGTCGCACAAAAAACAACCCAGTGCTCATCGGCGAACCTGGCGTC
>SYEA01000114.1 GCA_005800965.1 Actinomycetota bacterium
AGCGTGGCGTTGAACGCCACTCCACCGAGCGGCCCGATGGGGTAGTTCTCGGTGATCATCCCCCCAGCGATGTAGAGGGGAATACCTGAGGAACGTACGTTCGACGTCGCGAAGTCGATCGACTGACTCTGGGTGCGGGCAATTCGCGTGAGCACCGAGGTGGGCAGTGTGGTGGTCAACGAAGCGAGAGTGTCGAGCGAAGCACTCTTGGTGCCTTCGCGGGCTTGGGTGAGTGCCTCGTGCACTGCGCTGAATCGCTCGGCGATTGGCATCTCACTGGTGGGCACGAGCAGTTTTGCCAGCGAAAATGCATTACCGCCTGAGGACTCGTTGCGAGTGCTTACCGCAATTGATGTGCGCAGCGACTCGACTGGTGCGCCAAGTTCGCGGTGATACGCACCGGCCCCATCGGCAATCGCGGTGACGAACGCGGTGTTGAGTTTGCCACCGAGCGCACGGCTGGCATCGAGCAGCTCGCGATATGGCACGCGCACAGTTTCGAGTCGGCGTTGGAGTGAACGCTTCTTCCACAGCGGTGATCGCGCAGTGTCGACTTCGCCCATTTGCGCCACGAGCCCGCGCAGAGAGTCGTTGGCTTGCGTTGCAATCGACGGCAGGCGGGTCGGGTCGGCCAAAACCTCGCGAACCTGTTTCAATAGCCCGATCGGAACCCGCAAGGCGTCGCTCACTGATGACCGCAAGAGATCGACGGTCTCATCATCATCGGTTATCGAGGGTTCGGGTGGTGGTGGGCTCGGCAGCGGCGCAGGGAGTGCGGCGTTGCGTTCCAGGTCGATGAACTGCAAGGTGAGCATCACGCTGCCTTCGCCGTCGGCCACCGTGTGATGCAGTTTGATGATCATCGCCCCGCGGCCACCAGCTAGCCCGTCGACCACGGTGAATTGCCAGAGCGGTCGCGTGCGCTCGAACGGATCATTGACGATGAGCGTGGCCAGATCCATGAGTTGGCGAACCGAGCCAGGCTCGGGCAACGAGACTCGCCGCACGTGGTAGTCGATGTTGAATTCCTCGTCGTCAACCCACTTCGGTGCACCGAGAGCATTTGGTGTGGGACGCACTTTTTGCCGCAAGCGCGGCACGGCGATGGTGGCACGCAGCAAGCGTTCTTTGAAGAGCGCAAAATTGATTGGGCGGTCGAGCAATGTGACGTTGCCGAATGTCGACGCAAGGAACGGATCCTTCTCCAGCCGCCACATGAGCCCTTCGGCGTCGCTCATACGTGCGTCAAAGCGCGGGATGCGGGTGTCGGCGTCGGTGGTCACGTGATTGATGCGGTGAACTGCAAGGCGATGGTGCCCAGCAATGCGCCGACAAACGAGCCTACGACGATGTCGCTCACGTGATGAATTCGTACCACCACACGGCTCATGGCGATGATGACTGCAAAGACGAAGAATGCTGCCGTCCATCCGCTGTCCACCCAGCCGCTCAACACAATGGCGGCAAAAAATGCCGACGAGGCATGCCCGCTCGGAAAACTGCTCGTTGCTGGGCGGCGCACAGTGAAGCGGTCGTCGCCCGAGACCGTGGGGCGACGGCGTCGAAAGATTCGCTTGATGCCTTGATTCAGCAGCAAACTCTCGGCACCCATCAAGAGGGCAAGTGCAATGGCCTGGGGCCAGGTGAGGGTGCCGTTGATGGCCCCAACCACGGCGATGACGTGCCAGATTGCGCCAAAGTCACCCACCGCACTGGAAGTGTTGAAGACATAGACAAGGAGTCGTGAATTGCGCAATGGCTCGAACGCGGCATCGAGACGTTCATCGATTCGATCGACTCGCGCCACGAATGCGTTCATGTTTTTTCGGGCAGCCCGGCTTCGCGACGACGTAGGGCGACTCGCTCAGTTCCCGCGGCCAGGGCCTGGCCGATGTCGCCACCGTGGGCCGGACACCACTGCTTGAAGTCGCACCAGTTGCACAAGTTGGTGACGTTGGTGGCGAACTCGCCAGAAGACTTGCCGGCTTCGATTTCCCCGAACACTCGTCGTGCGGTGTCGCGCACATCCGCCAAGGTTGCGTCAGTGACGGCCTGGGTCACTACTCGTTCGTCGCGCGTGTGTTCGTCTTTGCCACCACCTAGGTAGTAGATGCGTACTGAATGTGGTGTTTCGTTCAGTTGCGTTTCGCACATGAGGGCGTAATAGGTGAGCTGTCGCAAGTAGTCGGTAGAAAACCGCAGTGGTTTTGGTGCACCCGTTTTATAGTCGCTGACCACGAGGCCGTCATCATCTCGCTCTAGGCGGTCGATGAAACCACCAAGTTCAAATTCGCCGAGCGGTGTGGACACCCATTTTTCCAACTCGACGATGTTGGCAGTGGCAGGTTGCTCGATGCGGTAATACGCCCGCACGCATTCGCGGCAGGATTCCCAGAAGTCGGCTTCGCTGGTGGCATCGAGCAACAGCAGACGAAAGTCGTCGCGCAAACGAAATTCGCCCTCGGCAATCTCGAAGTCTTTGCGCACGGCGTCGAGGGTGCGGTCTTGGGCCGCGCGTGCCAGCAGAAGTTCAAGCACACGGTGCACGAACGAACCGCGCACCATGGCTGCATTGGGCAATGAGGGAACCGACTCGATGTATTGAAATCGGTACTTCATCGGACAACTGAGGTAGGTATTGATTCGTGATGGCGAAAGACGCGGCAACTTCGCTTTTGGTGCAGGCATGCTCTCGCCAGCGTAGGCGCGCGGTGTGGTGCTGTTGGGCAATGCCGGTCAGCAATGCCGCATTAGTTGCCGGCCAGAGCGGTGGTTACCTCACGGACGAATGAAGCAAAGCGGGCCGGGTCATCGAGTGGGCCGAAGTGGCCCTGATCCTCCCAGCGCACGAAGGTGCAGCCAGGAATACGTTCGGCGATTTGCGGGGCGATTGCGGCTGGGGAGAACTCGGCATGTGCCCCCGCAAGCACCCACGTGGGTGTGCGCAACTCGCCAAGGTGGAGCCACGTGTCATGAGCTGCCCCCATCTCGTAGGTCTGGGCTTCGAATTCAGGGTCGCACTTGATGTGCACACCGTCAGGTCGTTGAGTGAACCCGTGGTGCACATAGGCCGCAAGTGCATCGGGATGCAGCGAGGACAGCGGCGGCTTCGCGGCAAAGTTGGCGACGGCATCGTCGTGCGAGATGAAGGTTCGGCGGCGACGTCTGGTGACCGTCGCAAGCGGGTTAGGGCCGGAGGGCTGGGTGCGCATCTCGGGGGGAAAGATGATCGGTTCAAAGATGACGAGCGCTGCAAACAGTTGTGGTTCGCGTAATGCGGCCATCACCAGCCCAGCACCACCCATTGAATGCCCGACACCAATCGCTGGGCGTGCGCCATTGCGAGCAACTACGTCGCGCGCTACGGCAAGTGCATCATCGCCAAAACCATTCCAGGACAGCGGCCAGTTCGCCGGGGCGCGCGTGTCGCCATACCCGCGGTAGTCGAAGGTGGTACGCGAGTGCTCAGCGAGGTGAGCGGCGACTGGCGCAAATACTCGGCCATGAAAACCGGTGGCATGTGAAAACAGGATTGGTGCGCCGTCGCCTGGCGCCATTGGCGGCTCGTCATAAACGACGACCTGCACCCCGTGTGCAGAGTCCACTATGCGTGATGCGTGTTCAAACATCATGCTCAAACTAGGGGAGGTGCTTACTATGCTCGCGAACGTGCGCGATATCAGCAGCCTGTTGCCCAGTGAGGATGATCCCTTTCGTCAACAAGTGCGCGAGTGGTGCACGGCGCATCGAAATGCATCCGCCGAGGTGCTGGCTCGCTCAGGTTACGTTGCGCCACATTGGCCGCGACCATGGGGAATCGACGCCACGCCAATTGAACAGTTGATAGTGGACGACGAATTACGACGGGCAGCAATACGGCGGCCGAACAATCCGATCGGTATCGGTTGGGCGGGCCCGACACTCATCGCGGCAGGATCGCAGCAACAAAGAGACGACTATCTCTTCGACATGCTCTCTGGTGCCCACTTTTGGTGTCAATTGTTTTCAGAGCCTGAAAGTGGCAGCGACTTGGCAAGTCTGCGCACGACCGCGGTGCGCGATGGCGACGAGTGGATTATTAATGGCCAAAAAATCTGGACCTCGGGTGCGCAAATCGCGACCTACGGCATTCTGCTGGCCCGTACCGACCCGGATGCCGACAAACACCATGGCATCACCTACTTCATCTGCCCGATGGACACCCCCGGTATCGATGTGCGGCCGATTCGCGAAATGACCGGTGGCGAAACGTTCAATGAGGTGTTCTTTACCAATGTGCGCATCCCGCACGCCAACGTGGTGGGCGAGGTGAATGACGGTTGGCGACTGGCGCGTGTCACGCTTGCCAACGAACGCGTCTCGCTGTCATCGGGCGGCGCGCTGTGGGGGATGGGGCCGACGGCAAACGACATGCTTGGCGCGTGTCGGGCCCACCGCGCTGCAGGACACACCTTGGAGCCAATCACTCGAGAGTTGGTTACGCGGCTGTACATCGAGCATGCAATTTTGGAACTGGTTCGATCGCGCACCCTGGCGCAACGTCTTGCGGGGCGAGAACCCGGCCCAGAAGCCAGCGTGCGTAAAATTCTGGCCGACGAACACGGCCAGCGGGTGATGGCGATGGGTAAGGCCCTCGTTGGTGCCGGGGCGATGCTTGTCGATGCCCGGGATGTTGAGATGCCGACGGCCTTCGTCGAGTTTGGTTCGGCTGGTTTCACGCATGGCTATCTCTTCGCCTGTGCGCTCACGATTGGGGGTGGTACTGGGGAGGTGCAACGCAACATTCTCGCTGAACGGGTGCTGGGGTTGCCTCGCGACCCACCACCGACTACCTTTGTCGCCCATGGCAACCAAACGACGTAAGGCACCCAAGAAGAAAGCCGTGAAGAAGAAGGCTGCGAAGAAGAAGCCAGCCAAGAAGAAGGCTGCGAAGAAGAAGCCAGTCAAGAAGAAGGCTGGAAAGAAGAAGGCTGCGAAGAAGAAGGCTGGAAAGAAGAAGGCTGGAAAGAAGCCAGTCAAGAAGAAGGCTGCGAAGAAGTCGGTC
>SYEA01000115.1 GCA_005800965.1 Actinomycetota bacterium
ATTGCGATACGAAAAGCCCAGGCCGACGTTCACCAAACCGTCGTCACCCTCTGGCGGCATCACGATGGCGAATTGTTCGACGAGACCGCGTCCATATGCCGGCGCTATCTCACCGGAAGTTCGAGCCTTGTTCTCCGAAATTCGTCGATGCCCGTAGATCGGCAATGGCTTCGCATGGTTGCCTTCATCGAGCACTGCTTGGGTCCCTTCCACATAGTGAAAGTGGGTGTAGACCACTGCCGCAATCGGGCGACTCGTGCGAGTTCGCAACTCCTTCAGCGCAAGCGCCATCTCCTGTACTGATTCACCCGTGTCGAAAGCGATGATTCCATCCGCTGCATCGATGAAGGTTTGATTTGACAACCCATTGCCGACGAAGCACCACGCCCCCGGTCGAACCTCATAGAAGTTGCGCCGAAGCACGTCGCTTTGGGCGAGATGGTCTTCGTGTACTCGTGCGCCATTCGGTGCCACCACGGTGCGCTTGCTGTTTGACTCGAAACTGCGCGCTGTCATTTCGCACCCGGTCGCACCACATCATCGTGGCACACCTTGCGTTGGCGATCATCAGCAGCTCGAGGCGCCGTCGGTGATTGATTCCCCTCACGTGGTGCCGAGGTCTGCGGGTTACGGACTGGCTCGTTCGGGCGGCATTCCGTCGCAATATCTGGCCTTGGGAAGCTCATATTCATGCTGATCGTCGCTTCACCCGTACCAATTCCTTACCAAGGTCCCAAATCTGAGGTTGGCGGAATGCGGGGTGACGGCAGAGCGATTGGCGACCTACTGTGGTCATATGACTGCCCTTGTTTCAAGTCCCCTAGCGGTTGTCAATGCAATGATCTCGGCAATTGAAGCCAAGGATATCGATGCTGCTGTTGCCCTCATGTCCGAGGCCATCTCGTACGAGAACATGCCGATGAGACCAATGACCGGCAGGTTGGTGGTTGCAAAGGTGTTGCAGAGTTTCCTCACCCCCGCAGAAGAAGTCGACTGGCAAATCGTCTCGGAGATCGAGCGTGACGACATGGTCTTCAATGAACGCCTCGACCGCTTCAAGATCAATGGCCAATGGCTGGAGCTGCCGATTGCCGGAGTGTTCAAAGTACGCGATGGCAAGGTCGTGTTGTGGCGCGACTATTTCGATATGGCCACCTACTCTGACCAGCTGAAGAAGATCACCAACTCGACGTAGCAGACGACCACTCCCGAACAAGAGAAACTGGTACTGCGCAGCTCTCAAGACGGCCCAACAGCTTGAGGCGACGCCGAGAATCGAACTCGGTTAAAGGGCTTTGCAGGCCCGTGCCTAGCCAGTCGGCCACGTCGCCACGTTCGCTGACGCGGACATCGTCAGGCTACCGACGTGAAAGTCGAATACCCCAAAACACGAGCCCTGCTCCGACGAGAGCAGCAACGACGAGTGACGCGATCGCACCCTCGGTGAGTGCGCCAGTCAACACCACTGCCCAGATTCCCGTCGAGACCGCCGTTGCTGCCGACATCAACGCATCACTGCGACGGTACGCAAGCAGAAATAGCCCCGCCGAAATAACGAGGCCGACTACTGCGATGACATCGCCACCGTAGGAATTTTGTGCCAAACAACCCCACCCCACGATGACGAGTGACGCAACCAGCGGTGGCAGGTTCGGAGTGATCCGTCCGAATATTGCTGCCACTGCCGTGATCGCGCCGAGCACGCACAGCAACACCCCGGAGGTTTCGACCGAAGCGTTGACCGCCTCGCCGAGAAAGACAATGAACACTGCCAGCTTCAGTAACGCCGATGCCACTGGCCAACCACTCTTGGTGCGCACGAACCACAGCACCGACCATGCCGCTGCGATGAACGCACCGACTGCACCAGCAGCGGCGTTCGGCTCACCCGGGAGCACCACCGCAACGGCTATTCCGAGCGGAATACCGGCAAACGAACCGACGATGCCCGCCAGAAACGCGACGGTCTTCGCTCGACGCACGAGCCAAGCGATTGCCTCTGCGACGGCCGCAACGGCGAGCAGCACCGCAGAAATGAGCAACTCGGAGGGGTCGTCAGGAATGATCCGAACGGCTACCGCAAACCCGGCCGAAACTAACAGAATCACACCCAGCACGATCAGAGCGATGCGCATCGGAAACCGCTCGGCAGGTTGTTGACGCTCGAAGTCAAGACTTGCAAGACGAGCACGCAGTCCCTCGTCGATGATCCCGCGATCGTGGGCCACGCTCAGGCCCGTCTCCCATTCACCCATGGCTGGTGCTCCTTGCGCTACCTGACTTCTACGCAGACCTTAGTGGGCGTAAGTAGCGTTGCATTGTGACCGATAAAGCCAAGCGCCAGCAAGAAACAACTGCGATCACCGCAGGTCGCGACGAGTCGGGTGCACTCGCCCCAGCGCTCTGGGCATCAAGCACCTGGGACACCACCGATTTAGACGGTACACATGCCGGCGCAACCACAGTGCATGGCACCGGTTTCTACTCGCGCTATGCCAACCCCACAGTGCAATCATTCGAACAAGCCATTGCCCAACTTGAAGGCACCGAAGCAGCACTGGCGTTTGGTTCGGGGATGGGGGCCATAGCTGCAACTATTTTCGCGCTCTGCTCTACGGGCGATCACATCGTGGCCCAGCGCAATTGTTATGCCGGCACGCTTGGCTTTCTCGACGGCCCGTGCAAGCGCATGGGCATCGACGTCACGTACGTTGACGGTCGCAACGCTGGCGAGTTTGCTGCTGCAGTACGACCGGGCAAAACCATTCTGGTGATGGCCGAAACACCCTCGAACCCACATCTTGACGTTGTCGACTTGGATGCACTCGGTGCCATCAAGGGTCCGTTCACTTTGGTGGATTCCACGATGGCCACACCTCTCGCCCAGCAACCCTGCCGACACGGGGTGTCAATCACGATGCACTCAGCCACCAAAGGCATCGCCGGCCACAACGATGCGACTCTCGGGGTCATTGCTGCCGAGAAGGAACTCATCGACACCATCTGGGCTTACTCGGTGTTGCACGGTGCGACCGCTTCACCCTTCGACGCCCTCAATGGCCTGCGCGGCGTCCGCACGCTCGGTGTGCGCCTGCGCCAACAGAGCGAGACCGCGCAACAACTTGCAGAGTGGTTGTCGACTCACCCGGCTATCAAACGTGTGAACTATCCGGGGCTGACCACTCATCCACAACACGCACTCGCCAAGCGACAGATGCGTTGGTTCGGCTCGATTATGTCGATTGAACTCTGCGGCGACATCACTGATGTGCGTCGACTCACCCAGCGCCTGCAACTGGTGCGAAATGCCGTCACTCTCGGTGGCCCAGACACGTTGATCTCTCACTCCGCGACGAGCACACACCTGTCGGTTGATCCGGCGGTGAAGGCGGCGACGGGCATTAGCGAAACACTCTTGCGAGTGTCAGTTGGGCTCGAAGCGTTCGAGGACTTACGCAGCGATTTCGCAGCGGCACTCGCCTAGCGGCCTCAGCCGCAAAGATCTAGCGCTCTTCTTTGAAAATAACGTGCTTGCGCACGATGGGGTCATACTTCTTGAGTTCGATGCGCTCGCGCGAGTTGACCTTGTTCTTGCGCGTCACGTACGTGTAGCCCGTGTCAGCGGTGGAACGCAGTTTGATGATGGGACGACGATCTTTGCTCTTGGCTGCCATGACGATTTACTCCTTAGACCTTTTTGCCGTCGCGGCGCATCTCAGCAACTACCGACTCGATGCCACGCTTATCGATGGTACGGATTCCCTTGGCAGAGACGAACATGGTCACCCAACGCTTCTCAGATGGCAACCAAAAGCGACGCTTGTGCGTGTTGACGCGCCACGAACGCTTTGACTTGATATTTGAGTGCGACACCGAGTGGCCACGCCCTGGCTTCTTGTCGAGCACATCACAACGATTAGGCATCTGAGCAGTCTAAGGGGTGAGGCGCGGTCCCCGCTACGCTGACAAGCCATGAAGAAGGACATCCACCCCAACTATCAATTCGTCGTCTTTGAAGACTCCGGCGCCGACTACCGCTTCCTGACCCGCTCCACCGTCAAGACCGATGCTTCCAAAACCGTCCAGTGGACCGACGGCAACACGTATCCGCTCGTGCAGTTGGACATCTCCAACGCCAGTCATCCGTTTTACACCGGCCAGATGAAGATCATCGACTCGGCTGGTCGTGTCGAACGCTTCAACAAGCGTTACGGCACTCGCAAGAAGGTCGTGAAAAAAGCCGAGCCGAAGGCCACCGGTCGCACCAAGAAATAACCAACGCTCGCTGAGTGTTGTCGCTAATTGCCAATTCGTGCCGTGCCGCGCAGAGACGCCAGGTCGGTCGCACCAACCAGCGCCATGGTGCGGGTGATTCCGGCATTGAAATAGTCAACGACCCAATCCACGCCCATCTCACCTGCTGCGCCCACGCCGTATAAATACGGCCGGCCGAACATCACCGCCCGCGCGCCGAGCGCACAAGCCTTGACCACGTCGCTGCCACGTCGCACGCCACCGTCAACCAGCACCTCGATACCGTCGCCTACGGCATCCATCACCGCTGGCAACAATGCGATCGGGGCCGGTGACCCGTCATATTGCCGGCCGCCATGATTGCTCAACGCAATCGCCTCGACTCCTTCAGTAACTGCTCGCTGCGCGTCATCCACCGACTGAATGCCCTTCAACATGATTGGCAAACCTGATTCGCTGCGCACCCAGTCAAGGTCGCGCCACGACAACGATGCGTCGAACTGGCTGTTGACATAGTCAGACAACGTGATGGCAGTTGAACCGTCGACATCATCGCGTCCGGATACTGCCGAAAAGGTGATGGGTTCATGAGTGAGGAAATCCAGCGTCCAACGTGGGTGGCGTACTCCGTCAATAAAGGTTTCGAGCCCGATCTTGGGCGGCAGGGTGAACCCCCGCCGCACGTCTCGCTCGCGGCGACCAAAAACTGCAGTGTCGACGGTGACCATGATGGCCTTAAAGCCAGCCACCTTGGCTCGCTGCACCAGCTCACGCGACAAGCCGCGATCTTTCCACACATACAGCTGATACCACAGTGGGCCGTTTGATACTTCCGCAACTTCTTCAATGCTGCGCGTGCCCAACGTGGAAAGCGTGTATGGCACACCGCGTCGGGCCGCGACTCGCGCGACGTCGAGCTCCCCTGCTGATGTCGCAATACGCGTAAAGCCCGTCGGCGAAAATGCATAAGGGAAGGCCATGTGCTGACCCATGACTGTTGTGGAGGTGTCGATCTGCGAGACATCGACCAACACCCGTGGGTTGAGATGCACATGCTCGAACGAATCAGAGTTGTTGGCCATTGACCATTCGGTTTCGGCTGCCCCGTCGAAATAGTCGAACACGCCACCGGGCAACTGTCGTTTGGCCAGGCGTCGCAAGTCGTTGACATCGCCGCAGCGAGCCAAACGGCGGCGGCGGCTATTCCAATCAAATTTTCGCAGGCGCACCACTGAGCGCAGGGTCTTTAACATGTTGCCTCAGTCTTGCATCGAATCGAACAGCATCTGCATCTGCCCAGGGTCAGTGCGCGGGTTAACCAAGCACATGCGCAACACGGTTTCACCCTTGTGGGTGGTGGGCACCACAAAAGCAATGCCGTCGGCCAGCATGCGGTCGCTCCAGCGGGTGTAGTCGGCCGGCTGCCAGCCTTTACGTCGCACGACGATGATGGACAACGACGGCTCGACCACTAGCTCGAGATGCGATGATTCGCGCACCATTTGGGCAGCATCACGGGTGACTTGCAGAGTGATTTCCATTGCTTCTTCGTAGGCCTCGGTGCCGTGTGTGGCAAGGCTGAACCAAAACGGTAAGCCACGTGCCCGCCGCGTGAGGTGATGCGCCAAGTCGGCCGGGTTGTATGCCTCGTCCAGTGCCGTACTCGCATCCTGCACGAGCACATCGAGGTATTCAGCCTTCTGCGTGTGCGCAGCCTTGCCAATGCGCACGTCGCGATAAATCAGCGCACAACAGTCGTAGGGCCCGAATAACCATTTATGCGGGTCAACAATCAAACTGTCGACTTTTTCAATGCCAACGAACAGATGTCGCACGCTTGTGGCACACAAAGCTGCGGCACCATACGCACCGTCGACATGAAACCATACGTTGTTGGCTCTGGCAAAATCGCCGATGCCATTCAAATCGTCGATCACACCGATATTTGTGGTGCCTGAGGTTGCAACCACTGCACACACCCGCTGCTGGTCTTGCTCGCTGAGCGCTTCAAACGTGTGGCGAACCGAAGCTGCAGTCAGTCGACCCGTGTCATCGACTGCAGCGGTCACCAAATCAGCATCCATCGCATTTGCCGCCAAGCCAATCGACGAGTGTGCCCCGCCCGAAGCGATGATGATTGGTCGCAGTCGTTCTGCCTGGCCTCGGCGATGCGCCCGCCACGACCATCGCGCAGCGATGAGTGCCGACAAATTGCCGTTGGTGCCGCCACTCACGAACACACCGCCGGCAGTGTCGGGCAGACTCGCGAGGCCCACCAGCCATTGCAGCGCTTGGTTTTCGGCATACACGGCACCGGCACCTTCGAGCCACGATCCCGCATACACATTTGACGCAGCAACCACCAGATCAAAGAGCACCGACGACTCGGTTGGTGCCCCGGGCACGAACGACAAAAACAACGGGTGGTCAACACTGATGCACGACGGTGCGAGTTGCTCGGTGAAAATCTCGAGCGCCTTCAATGCCCCGAGACCTTCGGGCGTAATCGTCTGGCCCACTTCGCGTGGCAGCACACTCAAGGGCTTGGGCGCATCAAGCGGCGGCGGATCGAGCCGCATGCGGTCTACGGCATATTTGATGATTGCATCGGCG
>SYEA01000116.1 GCA_005800965.1 Actinomycetota bacterium
CATCCGGGGCAAGCATTCCGCTGGCCGACCTACGGTCTCTCAACTGGGCTTCAAGCTCTGCACCAGCCACCCCGATGTCGACCACAGCGAGTGGAGCCCCAGCAGCACGCGCCCAAGCAACACAATCGGCGACAACTCAATCTGCCCCGCCCACTTCACTGGCAGCAGCGGTCGCTGCCCACCGCAGCGCGTTCGACTCGGCAATCGCCCAGCACAATGCCGATGCAGCCGTTGGGGCGGTGCTGGCGCTCGAGTCTGATATTCGCGCGTGGTCTGTTGACACCTTGCAGGGCCCTGATCGAGATCGCGCTGTGTCCACCCTGCGCGCGATGATTTCCAAGCTGGGCGAGATCGCCATCAACGGCCTGCGCGACCCACGCTCAGTGGTGGCGCCGTTCGTCAACGGTTTGTTGGCGGTGCGGGCATCGGTACGTGGTGAAAAACGATTTGATCTCTCCGACTTGGTGCGCGACCAACTTTTGGCTGCGGGTGTCGAAGTGCGCGACACCAAAGACGGTGTCGAGTGGGTGCTTCGCTCTTAGAGGTGATGCAACGAAGCGACTCTCAGTCGCGCCCGGCGACCCGCCAACAAATACGTGGCAGTAAACACGACAGCCGCCACCAAGATGATGGTGGCGCCAGCACTGGTGTCGAGATGGTACGACAGATTCATCCCCACCAAACAGCACATAGCGCCGATCATCGGTGACAGCATCAACATGCGCGAAAACGAGTTGGTGATCATGCGAGCCGTTGCCGCAGGAATCACGAGCAGAGCCGAAATCAGCAGGGTTCCGATCACCCGCATGGTCACCAAAATGGTGATCGACAACATGACCATCAAGATGACTTCGATGGTTGCGACGCGTTCACCCGACACGATTGCCACCTGCGGGTCGAAGGTGGCAAAGAGAAATGCTCGATACGCAAACAGCACGATGGCACCGACTGCTAGTGACACAGCCAATATTGCTGCGATATCCACCCACGACACACCGAGCACACTGCCGAACAACACTGCTTCGATGCTTTTGCGGGCTTGTCCGTAGCGATTAAGCAGTGCGATGCCACCGGCAAAACTCGCCGTGGTCACGATGCCGATCGCTGCATCAGCCCCGATGATCTTGCGGCGCGCGATGCGACCGATGAGCACGCCCGAGATGATGCCCCAAATGCCAGCACCCACAAAGAAATTGATCGACATCACCGCCGATGCAGCCGCCCCACCAAACACCGCATGCGACAAGCCGTGGCCGATATACGACATGCCGCGCAAGACCACGAACACCCCCAGCACACCGCACAACGCGCCAGCCAGCGTGGCTGCCACCATGCCACGCTGAAAAAAGGCAAAGTCGTATGGCGCTAACAAATCCAGAGCGATGGTCATTGACGAGTCTCGCGTTCTGATCGCATTTGACGCTCGGTGTCACGCAGCACTTCAGACGAGGTGTAGTCGTGATCAAGCACAATTGGCATACCGCCGTGCTCCAACACATGCAACGGTGCGCCATACGTGCGCTCCAACACTTCAGGGATCAGCGTTTCGCGGGGTGAGCCGTCGGCAATCACTTCGCGATTGAGGCACACGAGCCGTGGCAAGTGCGACGCCAAGCCGTTGAGGTCGTGTGTGGTGAGCAGAATCGTGCTCCCCTTGCTGTGCAGATCGCGCAACAAATGCAAAATCTCATGCCGCGTGCGAACGTCGACGCCACTGGTGGGTTCGTCCAAAATCAAAATGTCGGGCTTGCCGAACATTGCCCGAGCCACGAACACACGCTGTTGTTGGCCTCCGCTGAGTTCGCGAATGTGGCGGCCATCCAAACCATGCAACCCCAACCCCTCGAGCACCTCTTTCATCTCGGCACGTTCGCTGCGCGTTGTGCGCGGCCAGTGCCGACGCGTGCGAGTCATAGCCAACACCTCGCCGACCGTGATCGGAAAGTTCCAGTCGACCGATTCCACCTGGGGCACGTAGCCGATGCGAGTGCCGCGCGTTACCTCGACCGAGCCTCGCGCAGCGGCTAGCGAACCAGTAATTGCCCGCAGCAGCGAAGTCTTGCCTGAGCCCGAGGGCCCGACGATGCCGACAAACTCACCACGACGGATGTGCAGCGTGACATTTTCCAGCACGAAACCAGCGCCATACGCAACACCGAGAGCGTCGCAACGGATCAGCGGTTCGCTATTGATCGTTTCCCCTCCTGAGCATCACTGTGTGTACTGCGCAGAATCGGTAACCGAAAGATTCATATTCAAGGCGCGCAATGCACTCGCGTCACCACCGAGTGCTTCGATCATCGTGATGAAGTTGAACTGCATGAGCCCTTGCCAGGAGTGCGCATCCTCACCCGACACACCAGGCAGGTCGTCGTCGCGCAGCACGTCGATATAACGAGTACCCGTCTCGGCACCAATCTGTTCGAGAATTGATGATGGGAACACCTCGCTGCCAAATATTGCCCGCACTTGTTGTTCACGAACCTGCGCGATGAGGTCGGCTACGTCTTGGGGTGTTGGTTCGTCGAACGACGACGGCTGAATTGCACCGACTACCGTCCATCCATAGTGCTTGGCAAAGTACGCGTACGCGTCGTGGTACGTGAGCAGCAACCGCGCGTCGGCTGCAATCGTCAGGGTTGCCTCGACCATCGCAGCATCCAACTTGTCGATCTGTTCGGCGAGCACGTCGAAGTTGCTTCGATACTGCGCGGCATTCGTCGGGTCGAGTTGTGACAAGACCTGCAGCGCTACTTCGGCATACTGCTTGGCCATTGGCGGGTTCGTCCACAAATGTGGGTTGGGCTTTCCACCTTCTTTGGGGAATGAAAAGTCGAACAGCCAGTCGCTTTCAGGCAACACGAACGTGCCAAGTTCACAGAGCACGGTGGCGGCGCCGATATTGCTTTGTGCCAAACCTTTCGTGGGCTCTTCGAGCACGAGGCCATTCATAAATACGACATCGGCCCGCTCGAGCACCGCCGCGGCACTGGGGGGTGGCTCGAAGGTGTGCGAGTTGGTGCCTTCAGGAACAAGCCCCACGATGTCGGCTCCGACGTCACCCACCACTTGGGCAACAAGGCTGGTGATGGGGGCAACTGTGGCCACGATGCGTGGTGCCCGACCTTCGACCGGGGCGCCCACTACGCAGTTTTGACCAATTTTTTCGCTATCCGCGCCGTTATCAGTCGCATTATCACTGGCACATCCAGCCAGCAAGGCCACGCAAGCTACGAGACATGCGCCAATCAGCCGTTTGTGATGAAGTTGCATTGAGGGGGCTCCAAATTGCGTCGTTAGAACTCCGGATAACGATACCCACAACGAATGCTGGCAGTATGACGGTATGACCAATTACCAAAAGTTCTATATCAACGGCAAATGGGTAGCAGCTTCGAGCAAAGACACCCTCCAGGTATTCGACTCGACAGATGAGTCGGTGATGGCCACGATTCCAGCCGGCACCGCAGCAGATGTTGATGCCGCCGCCAAGGCTGCGCGCGCTGCGTTCGACGCGTGGGCAGCACTTGACGTGCAAGAGCGCGCCAAGTACATGAGCCGTATCGGCGACGGCCTCGCAGGTCGCATGGACGAAATCGCCACGGCAATTTCGCGCGAGACCGGCATGTCAAAGATGTTGAGCCAACTCGTGCAGGTTGGCTTGCCGATCAACTCGTTCAAACAAGCAGCAGCAATCGCCGAAAAGTTTGCGTACAGCAAAGAGGTTGGTAGTTCACTCGTGGTGCGCGAACCCATTGGCGTGGTCGGTTGCATCACACCGTGGAACTATCCGCTGCATCAGATTGCCGCCAAGGTCGCCTTTGCGATGGCAGCAGGCTGCACCGTGGTGTTGAAGCCCA
>SYEA01000117.1 GCA_005800965.1 Actinomycetota bacterium
CACCAGTCGCGAAGTGGGTGGCACGCTTGGTGTTGCCATCATTGGCAGCATCTTTGCCACCACCTACGGCCCCAAGATCGTCGACCTGCTCTCCCCCTTCTCGCTGCCCGAAGCAGCAGTGTCGGCGGCCGAAGAGTCCGTCGGTGCTGCGTTTGCAGTGTCTGAGCAGGTCGGCGACCCAACTGTGTCGAGTGCGATTCGTGAGGCCACTGGTCTCTCGTTCCTCGACGGGTTCCAAGTTGCTTGCACCACGGTGGGCATTGTCGCGATTCTCGGGTCGCTACTTGCCTGGCGCTTCCTGCCCGCTCGCAAACCGGTGGTCTCCTCGGAGGTAAGCGCATGACCCGGCACGTCATTCTCGGAGCGGGCCCGGTGGCCCGCGCCATCGTCAGGGCACTTTCGTCACGCGGCATCGACGCTGTCGTCGTCAGCCGACGCGGCACGCAGATCGACGGTGCGCAGTCTGTTACCGCCGACGTGATGGACCGCGACAACTTGGCCAAGATCGTCGCCGGTTCGGCGGCCGTGTACCAAGCGTCGCAGCCCGAGTACCACCGTTGGCCCGAAGAATTTCCCGCCCAGCAAGACAGCGTCGTTGGTGCCATACGCGGAACCGATGCCGTACTCGTCGCAATTGAGAACCTCTACGGCTACGGCCCGGTCGCAGGACCGATCACCGAGTCTCTTCCACTCGTTGCCACCACGCGAAAGGGCAAAACTCGCGCCGACTTGTGGCGCGCACTCGAGGCCGACTACAAAGCTGGGCGACTGAAGGCAACTGCGGGCAGAGCGTCGGACTTCTTCGGGCCGCATGCCGCTGCGTCGGTCGTTGGCGAACGCTTCTTCGATCCGCTGCTGCACGGCAAGAAGGCCGAGCTGTTCGGCAATCCGGACGCACTGCACAGCTACACCTACGTCGTCGACTTCGGCGAGGCACTGGTGCGGCTCGCGCTCGACGGTCGCTCGCTCGGTCGCGCTTGGCACGTTCCCAACGCACCAGCGATCAGCACCAAGGCATTTCTCGAGTTGACGGCGTCGATCATGGGCGTCGAACCGAAATCGGTGATTCGCAGCAAGTTTCAACTGCGCCTCGCCGGGCTCTTCATTCCGCCCGCCAAGGAGTCGATCGAGATGCTCTACGAATTCGAAGAAGACTTCATCGTGAATCACTCTGCGTACGGCACGCTGTTCGGTGAGCACGCGACACCGTTGCATGATTCGATATCAGCCACCGTCGAGTGGTGGCGCAACAATCACCATCATTAACCCAAAGACACCCTCAGAACGAAGGCGCCGTGCGCCTCGGATACTTTGCATAGATTGGCGAGCCCAAACGGTTCACAAACGATTAACTCCCCATACACACCCCGGTGACTGAAATCCCATACGGTAAACATCTCACCCAGGGAGCAACACATGGACATCGTCATGATTATCGGCCGAATTCTCTTTGCCTACGTCTTCGTCGCCGCCGGGTGTAACCACCTTGCCAAGAGCAAACCGTACATCGCGTTTGCAGAAACCCAAAAAGTGAAGTTCCCGCGCGCATCCACTTATCTGTCGGGTCTCGTGTTGTTGCTCGGTGGCCTCTCGATCATCCTTGGTGTGTACGCCGACGTCGGCGCACTGGTGCTCGTCGTTGTGTTGCTCGTGATGGCCGTAAAAATGCACAACTTCTGGAGCAGCACCGACGAGCACGCCCAGGGGGCATTCTGGAAGAATGTCTCAATGGCCGGAGCAGCATTCTTTTTCTTCGCCTTGGTCGCCAATGGCGGTGACTTCGGCCCAGTGCTCAACGATGATTTGCTCAGCATCTTCAGCAACAAATAACCAGTTCAAGCGCTCCTGGCGCGCATGACAACCTGCAGGTCAGTCGACCAGCCTCGGTAGCCCAATTCGAACGGCCACACCACTTGCAAACATCACATGTGGTTCGCCATTTTTGGCAACTGTCGGTGGGGCGAAGCCTGCCGCAGTGATCAGCGAGTCATCTAGTGAGATGATTTCTGCGTGCTGCAATTGCCAAGGTGCATGCGAAACTGGTGCATAACGCAATTTGCCACGACGAGTTGTCGTGTACAGCCCCCACCGTGCACTGAGAAAGACTTCCAGCGGCGTTGGCGCAAGAATTCGCTCACCGATCTTCAGCCGAATACGGGTGCTGGCGGGGTTATCACTGCGTGGCCAGCGCCGCTCCACCCTTGTCGTCAGCTCGTCGCCCATGCGTTTATTGCTCGCGCGCCCGAAACAGTACGGCAACGTGTAGGTCGTGCGTGCAACAACGGTTGGCAGCAGTCGGTTGATGTCAAGCGAACAGAACCAAACGCCAGGCACACCGTTGTGTCGCACATAGGTACGCACATTTACTTCGGGAAATGAACCAAAATATGGCACTGCCGGCAAACCTGGGATTCCGATGCCGCGCATCGAAAACGGGATCAACCCGACCCACGCCGAGCCGTCGCACACGTCGACTTCCAGACCACCCGGGAGGACACTTGCGACTTCTTCGATGCCGTAGCGATAGTGGATGTAGGCAAGGTCATGCCAACCTTGTTTCATGACCGCCCGACGCACCGGACTCGGGCAAATTTCAGGGTAAATCACTGCTTTAGGTTACGACCGAACAACCTGCAACACCATCGTCGTACAGATGGCACCACGCACACTCCAAGCAATCGTGCGTGGCCAATTTGTCACCACAAGCCGACGGGCAATATCTGCAGTCGGGTTGGTCGCCAACTTCGCATGCAGTGGAACGGACAACAGCACCGTGCTACCAAGTGCAACAGCCAGCGATGCAGCACCAAACCATGGCAAAACAAAACTCACGGCATCGGGACGACTAATCAAGAGACCGAGTGTAGAAAAACCCTCGACTGCCATTGGCACCGCAAGAACTTGGCCGGTGCGTCGCTGATGTTCCCTGGCTACTTGGCTTGCGGCATCCATCGGATTGTCGGCTGCAGTAGTTACCAACAGTGGATAGTGCACCCACTGCACGAACCAAATCACGCCGACCATGGTTGCCGTAGCCACGAAATTCGCCACCAGAATCACTTCAGCCATGGCACATCACCCTCGCAGAAATCTGGCAGGTCAACGAACGCACACAGTCGCTACGTAACCAGCGGGAAGCCCACAAGGTTTGCGCTTGCTACCAAGCAACTGGCTGAGTTGCCCCAGCAGCTCGACCTTCTGCACGCACGCCTCGTTGGACCAAATCGGGTGCGAGTTCTTTCCATAGTGCTTTCAGGCGATAGTGCGGCACACGTGGATAGAGATGATGCATCGCATGATGATCGTGACCACGAATCAACACTCCGGACCCCCGAAAAACGGCGACTCGCGTGTGTCGGTAGCGCGATGTCTCATTAGCTGGATGATGCGGATACCACGCAAAGATAAACATCAACCACATCAATTGGAGTCGTGCGGGCAACCACCACAGCATCAAAGCCTCAACTCCGTATCCCGTTGCAAAACTGACAACAAGGACAAGTGTTGAAAGTAGCCAGAAACGAAGTTGCGACTTGCCTTCATCCTTGCTGGATTGACCTTCACCGAGTTTTCGTCGCAAATCTTTGGGAAGCAGGACGCGAACGGGTTTGATAAGAGCGAAAAATGGTAGAAACGTGTAGATCATCGTCATTCCATAAAACTTGACAGGTAACTCACTCAGGCGACCATCAGTGAAATGATCGGGGTCGCGCACTGGATCGTTGGTAAAAGCATGGTGACGCATGTGTGCTGTTCGATGAGACGAAAAATTAATGCCAGTAGGCACAGAACTTGCGATACCGATTGCATCCTCAACCCACCGACCGCGCGACCTCTTACCCCAGATATTTTTGTGAGTTGCTTCATGCATTGGCATGTAGAACGTCGATGCAAAAATTGAATTAATAACAAGGCAAAGCCATAGCGGTAGGACTTGAGTGACACCCAGATAGATGATGCCGACCCAACAGACGCTGAAAACTGCAAACGTCATGATGATTCGATACTGAATCGAACCCCAATATTTCGCAGCTACAGAGTTTTC
>SYEA01000118.1 GCA_005800965.1 Actinomycetota bacterium
ATTTTCTGAAAAGCCAAGTTCGTCGGACAGTTTGTCAGCGCGGGCAAACGGCGTGAACACAAACCCAGTGCCAGCCACCGTGGCGATTTGCGTGTCGAGTTCAACAATGAGTGCGTCGCGGTCGCTCTCGCTCATGCCGTGGGCGTGGGCGAACGCATCCCACGCCAGATAACGACGAAACGCGATGAACGGATTGACATGTTTGCCGCGACGCAGCGGGGTGACGTCACTTTCGATCAGCAACACATGATGGCGATCGTTGCCAACGGCATTTGGGCAGCGCCACGACAACGGCATATCAATAGGCACACGAGTGCCGCAGGCTGCACAACACAGCGAGCGAACAATCGGCGGTACGGCGCGCGGGTTGGCGCGCGGGTTCTCCCCTGGATTGATGCGGGGGTTGATGCGGGGCAACGACACCGTGGTGGTCAGCCGCCGCTGGCGACGCGTCGGTTGAAGTCGTCGATCATGGCATCCCACGCCGGCACAAAGCTGCGCAGGTCGCGCCAGAACGTTTGTGAGCGACGCGCTTCGAACACATCGACTGGTGTGCCTTGTTGCTAGACCCACGTGTAGTAGCCGAGGTTGAAGATGCGGTTGCGATCACGTTCGTTGCAGTCGATCATGTGGTCGGTGGTGACCGAACCAAGATGCTCAGAAAACACTTCGGCAGCGTCGGTGGTGGTGAACTCGCCCTTGAAGCGCTTGGCCAGCGTCTTGCGTCGTTCGCTTGGATACAAATCAGCGCCGTCGGTGGCAATGGTGATGAGGGCGTCGTTGGGGCCGTAGCCACGCAACTTGGCAATCTTGATGGCTGCAATCACGTTGCAGATTGCCGAGAAACCAAAATGCTTGAGCACCTGCAAGATGTCTTGCGGCACGCCTTTGCGTTCATGCAAATAGCGCAGACCTTCGTCGGTGTTGAACAACACGTCGAGTTCGTCAGTGGCGCGATCAGAAACGTCGACGACCAAATCGGTGTTCATCACGTTGTGGATGAGCGGAATGTGTTTATCGCCGATGCCCTGGATGTTGTGCTCGCCGTAGCCGTTCTCGAGCATGGTCGGGCACTCCAACGCTTCGACAGCACCAATTGCGGTGCCGAACAGATCCTTCAGGCGATCACCTGCGGCGATTGTGCCTGCTGAACCGGTGGCACTGGTGAAGGCTGCAAGGCGCAGTTTGTCGTTGCCGCTGCGGGCGCGCACCGAGTCGAACACGTGGGCCAATGCGTTGCCCGTGATCTGCCAGTGGCCCACATGGTTGGCAAACTCACAAAATTGATTGAAGATGAAGTTGGTCGGGTCTTTGCGCATGTCGTTGCATGCGTCGTAAATTTCTTTGACATTGCTCTCGGTGCCAGGCGTGCGAATCGTGTCGCTTGGGTCGCTTGTCCATTTATCCAGCCAGTCGAAGCGCTCTTGCGACATGCCGGCGGGCAACACGGCCACACCGCGAGCACCCATGATCTTGCTGATGGCCACGCCACCGCGCGCATAATTGCCAGTCGACGGCCAAATCGCGCGGTGATAGGTGGGGTCAAACTGCCCCGTCACAATGCGCGGGGCAAAAATTGTGTAGGCCGCGAGTACCTTGTGCGCGGTGATCATCGGGAAGCGGTCACCGAACATGACGATGATTGGGCTCTCAATGCCGGTGAGCGATGACGGCAACACGACGTGGTCGGGAACGGAAACGCGATTGCCGTCCATGTCGTTGTACCAATGCACGCGAAACAAGTTGCGGGCGTCTGGCGCGTTCTTGTCGACGCCTTTGGTGATGGATACATCGATCGTGCGCGGGTCAGCGAGTTGAGCAAAAGTCGGCAGCACCACCTTGCGTTCGCGACAACGCGCCACGCTGTGAGCAAGAGCAGCCTCGTCCACGATGTGGTCAGCAAGGCCGAGCTGGTCTTGCATTGCTGCATCGCGGGCTGTTTGCGAGGTGCTCATGATGGTCACCTTTACATTCTGTCAAACGGTTGGTGGCAGGACTACCCTGAACCACAACTTCGCCGGCGTAGCCCAATGGCAGAGGCACGGCGCTTAGGACGCCGCCAGTGAGAGTTCGAGTCTCTCCGCCGGCACAGCATCAAAGAGAGCACGAACACGCCACTATGACTCATCACACACCGCGCCCCGCTCGTAGCATCGCTGACCTGGCGACCCCGGCTGTGGTCGTAGATATAGACGCACTCGAGCACAACCTTGCCGCAATGTCCGAGCGTCTGCCAGGTGCACTCTTGCGACCGCACGTGAAGGCCCACAAGAGCACCGCCCTGGCCGCACTCCAACGCCAACATGGCCATCACCACTTCACCTGTGCCACCGTGCGCGAGATGATTGGCATGGCCAAAGCCGGGCTGGGCGACGATTTATTGCTCGCCAACGAGGTGCTCGACGCCGAGCGACTTGCTGCACTGGCAGCAGTGCAGGATCGCGCGATGATCACCATCGCCGTCGACTCTGACGCCACTGTCGATGCTGCAGCCCGCGCGGGCATTCAACATGTGCTTATCGACGTGAATATTGGGTTGCCCCGTTGTGGTTGTGCACCGCACGATACAGCACGACTTGCCGAACGCGCCCGCGCCAAGGGCATGGTCGTGCGCGGTGTGATGGGTTACGAAGGCCACTTAATGGTGAACGAGAATCGCGCGACGCAACGAACCGACACGCTGGCGGCGATGGATGTGTTGCGCGCTGCAGCCAGCGAAGTGGGCGGTGATGTGATGTCGGCCGGGGGCACCGGCAACTACGACGTGCACGCCGACCATCGCGCCACCACCGGGGTAACCGAAGTGCAGGCCGGGTCGTACGCCTTGATGGATACGTACTATTCCACGCTGGGATTGCCGTTTCGTCAGGCACTCAGCATCGTGGGCACGGTGGTGTCGACGCACGATAAATGGGCGGTGGCCGACGTTGGGCTAAAGAGCCTCGGTATGGATCACGGCGACCCCACAATCGCCGATCACAAGGTGTGGTTTTGTTCGGATGAACACATCACGTTTGCCACCGAAAAATCCGCCGATGCCACAACACGTGCACCACAACCTGCTGTCGGTTCGCGGGTCCGTATCGTGCCGGCCCACGTTGACCCCACCATGGCGATGCACGAACACCTGTGGCTCGTGCGTGGGGATGAAGTGTTGGATCGCCTGCCAATCGACTTACGGGGCTGGTAAGTAGGGCTACGCAAGCAACAGCGCTAGTGCGCGAAAAGCGCGCCCGCGATGGCCAAGCGCGTGTTTTTCCTCCACACTCATCTCGGCAAACGTGCGACCGCCACCCTCGTCGGGCACGAACACTGCGTCATAACCAAACCCGCGCTCGCCACATTCGGTCACTGCGATGACACCTTCACACACACCAGCTGCCCATTGTTCACTGCCATCGGGGTGTGCCACCAACGCCACGGTACGAAACCGTGCAGTGCGCTGTGCTGGTGCAACATCACGCAACACGCTGAGCAGCTTCGCACGGTTGTCGGCATACGTGGCATTGTCACCGGCGAAACGCGCGGTGTGCACGCCGGGTGCGCCACCCAAGGCATCGACTTCAAGACCGGTGTCGTCGGCCACCGCCGACATGCCCGTGGCCGTAGCGATTGCGCGGGCTTTCAAGCGGGCATTGCCGAGCAAACTGTCGGCATCTTCAACAATCTCACCTACCGAAGTCGGGCGCGGCAGCAACTCCACCACGTCGCGCAACAAATCAGCGATCTCTGCCACCTTGTCGGGGTTGGCCGATGCGCAAACGAGTTGTTTCACGCGCGCGGCGCGGGCGGCACGGCAATGATGCTGCGCTGCTGGTCAAACACTCGCGTCAAACCCTGCTCGGCAAGACCGAGCAACACATCCAACTGCTCGCGCGAAAATGCCTGACCTTCGGCAGTACCTTGCACTTCGACAAACTTTGCGGTACCACCAGCTACCGGAGCCAACATCACCACGTTCATATCAACTTCAGCTGTGCTGTCTTCGACATACGGCAGATCGATGATTGGCGTACCAGCGTGAATGCCCACGCTCACTGCGGCACACAACGAGTGCAACGGGTTGGCTTTCAGCGCACCAGAAATCATCAAGCGGCTCACCGCATCGTGCAGTGCCAAATATGCACCACAGATGCTCGCCGTGCGGGTGCCGCCATCAGCTTGCAACACGTCGCAGTCGAGCAAAATTTGGCGCTCACCGAGCACCTTCATGTCGCATGCCGAGCGCAACGAACGACCAATCAACCGCTGAATTTCCACCGTGCGACTCGACTGCTTGCCTTTGGCTGCTTCACGATCGACACGTTCGGGTGACGAGCCGGGCAACATCGAATATTCGGCGGTGACCCAACCTTTGCCCGAGCCCTTCATCCAGCGGGGCACGTCTTCGTCGACCGACGCCGTGCACAACACGCGTGTGCGTCCGAACGAAACAAGCACGCTGCCGCTCGCCATTTCGGTGAAGTCGCGTTGAAATGTAATGGGTCGTAGTTCGTGTGGCGCGCGGCCGTCGAATCGAGTCATGATGATGTTCCTTTCATCCATCGTGACACACTGCCGAGTTCAGGCCCGAGCAAGCGACGCCCGAGCGTGGCAAAAGCATCCACATCACCAGATGAATAAAAATGCCGCTCGCCCACTGCCTTGGCCGGTGCCTCAATCGCTCGTGACTCCAACAGGTCGCGCACCGCGAACGCTGTTTCGTTGGCACTACTCACGAGCACCACGCCCTCACCCATTACCGCCTGAATGACGGGCGCCAAATATGGGTAGTGCGTGCAACCCAACAACAGTGAGTCCACGCCGGCTGCTTTGAGCGGTGCCAATAACTGGGCGGCTAGCAACATGACTTCGTCACCCTCGGTTTGGTCGCGTTCCACAAATTCAACGAACCCTGGGCAGGCCGCTGATGACAACACGACTTCGGCTGCAGTGCGCTCGACGGCTTTGTCGTAGGCACCCGAAGCGATGGTGCCGACGGTGCCAATGACCCCCACCTTGCCGTTGTGCGTTACCCGCACCAGCGCCCGCGCGCCGGGTTCGACCACGCCAATCACCGGCACGGGCAAGGTGCTCGCCAACACGTCAAGAGCCACGGCTGCTGCGGTGTTGCAGGCCACCACGATCAACTTTGCGCCGTGATCGTGCACGAGGCTCGTGGCGAGTTCCACTGCGTAGTCGCGCACCTGTGCGGCCGGCTTGTTGCCGTATGGATACCGAGCGGTGTCGCCGATGTACACCAACGATTCGTTGGGCATGAGGTCGATGAGCGAACGCATCACGGTGAGGCCACCCAGGCCCGAGTCGAACACACCGATTGGTGATTCGCCTGCAACCACCATGCGCTTCGTAGGCTATTGCGTTGTGCTCACCGCCACGCTGATGGCGCTCGGTGCAGCAACGTTGCACGCCAGTTGGAACTTTGCCGTCAAGCGCAACACCGACTCGGGGCTGGCCTTGTGGGGACAATTTTTTATCGCCATGTTCGTGGCGGCGGGCGCACTTGTGGCGTGGTGGGTTATCGATGACCGACCCGACTTTGCATGGCAATACACGTTGCTGTCGGGCATCACTCATCTGCCGTATTCAATTTTGCTCGTGCGGGCCTACAACACCGGCGACTTTTCAGTGTCGTACCCGATTGCCCGCGGTGGCGGTGCCATCGGCGCGGCAGTTCTCGGTGTTGTGCTGCTCGATGACGTGCTGTCGATGCTCACCATCGCGGGTATCGCAGTAGCTGGTGTGGGCTTTTTTCTGTTGTCACGCGGCTCGTTGCGCCAGATGCGCTTTGCGATTTCCACCGCCGCAGTTATCGGCGTGTACACCGCGATCGATGCCACTGGTATTCGCCAATCTTCTGACCCAGCGGCTTATGCACTCAGCATCTTTGTGACCACCGGCTTCACCGTGTCGGTGTGGACTTTTGCCACGCGCCGCGGGGCAGTGATTACTGCGCTGCGACAGCAATGGAAACCGTTTGGTTTTGCTGCAATCGGCACATTGGCCAGTTACTGCCTCACCCTGCTGGCTATGCGACTAGCGCCGGTTGGCTATGTGGCAGTGCTGCGCGAATCCAGCGTGCTCATCGCTGCAGTCATCGGCTGGAAGCTGCTCGGCGAACAAGATCACCGGCGACGCATCGGCGGCACGGTCGTGGTGCTCGTCGGATTAATTGCGCTCGTTGTCGGCGGTTAATCAACCCGACTAGTGGACATGGCTAGAAGACGTGTTCAGAAATAAATGACTTTTTCGGCATTGGCCGCAGCAGTATCCAGATCCACCGTGTAGGCACCAGTCGAGAGATATTTCCATCCGCCATCGCACACGATAAACACGATGTTGGCGCTTTCACCGCCCGCCGCAATATCATCGGCCACTTTCAATGCACCAGCCAGCGAAGCACCCGACGAAATGCCGGCGAAGATTCCGCATTCATTCACCAAGCGTCGTGTCATTTCGATGCTCTCGCGCGGGCGCACGATGCGTTTGCGGTCGAGAATCTCGCGACCCTTCCACAATTCGAACACCGGCGGAATGTAGCCGTCATCTAGGTTGCGCAAGCCCTCCACTAATTCGCCCAGCGGTGGTTCGACGGCAATGATTTTCACAGCGGGGTTTTGTTCTTTGAGAAAACGACCGACACCCATCAGCGTGCCCGTGGTGCCGAGGCCGGCGACAAAGTGCGTGATCTGTGGGCAGTCACGCCACACTTCGGGCCCGGTGGTTTCGTAATGCACGCGAGGGTTGGCTTCGTTGGAGTACTGATGCAAAAAGCACCACTCCGGATGCTCAGCAGCCAAGGCTTCGGCACGACGCACGGCGCCATTCGAACCTTCGGCACCTGGTGTCATGATGATTTCGGCGCCAAACACCTCGAGCATTTGACGACGTTCAATCGACACACTCTCGGGCATCAAGATGGTGATGGGGTTGCCCGTGATACGCGCGATTGCCGCCAGCGCGATGCCAGTGTTGCCCGAAGATGGTTCGAGAATTCGCTGACCTTTGACGAGCCGACCCGTGGCATAGGCCCGCTTGATCATTGCATTGGCGATGCGATCTTTGACTGAACCAAATGGATTTTGGCTTTCGAGTTTGGCAAACAGCCGCACCTGCGGGCTGGGTGAAAGTTGGGAGACCTCGACGAGTGGCGTGTTGCCAATAAGGTCGAGCACGCTGGCATGGGCCTGCACTGCGAGTTGCAGTGAGTTCGTGTTCGTCATGCTGGTCTCCAGGGGGTAATCGGTAACGCGATGTGGGTATGCGGCTCGAGTCGGAATCTCGGGAATCCCGATAAGAGTTGTCAACAATCTACTGGCGCTGGCTGCGGGTGGGCGAACCCACGCCGAGGGTCACACCGGCACGTCATGTTGGCCGCCTATGGCCGGATTATTACGGGCGGGCTGTTGGCGCAGTGTCGACGGCTGTTTCGGTGATTTCGCCGGCCACGATGCGATAGTTACGCAACTGCGGCGGGTCGTATTTCAGGCTGACGATCGCATAATTCCACAGTGGGTCAGGCGCTTGGGCCACATCTGTGGCACTCGGATACGCCTCGGTGTGGGTGTGGCTGTGCACTACGCCGAGCACTGCCAGACCGCGATCATCGGCAGACTGCTCGACTCGCATGTAGTCCTTGGGGTCAAGGGTGTAGACGATTGCCGAGGCTGCGGCGTTGCGACACGGATGAAACTCAGACACGTGGCTTGAATTCGGCTCGCCCACCAACAGCCCGCACATTTCGTGTGGTTTGCAGACCCGGGCATGGGTAACAATCTGCTGTTCAATGTCATCGCTCAACACCAAGCGCTGGAATTCCACAAGTTGTAACGCTACCTAGGCTCAAATCACCGCCATGGCAAAAAACAACGATGAAACCACCGTGCTGGCAAGCAATCGACGCGCCAGACACGATTACACCATCCTCGACGTCGTCGAGGCGGGCATCGTGCTGCACGGGAGCGAGGTGAAAAGTGTGCGCGAAGGCCTTGTACAAATCGCCGAGTCGTATGCCCATGTAGCCCGTGGCGAAATGTGGCTGGAGAACATGCACGTTGCGGCATATAAGTTCAGCCACGGCGTGGGTGCCCACGACCCAGTGCGACCACGCAAGCTGTTGTTGAATCGCAATGAAATCCGGCGGCTGGCCGAGCGCATGGCCAAAGAACGCCTCACCCTGGTGCCGCTCGATGTGCATCTCCGTGACGGGCGCGTAAAAATCGAATTGGCCCTGGCCAAAGGGCGCAAGAAAGAGGACCGACGGGCGGCAATCGCCGAAAAAGAATCAAAGATTGAGATGCGCCGCGCCGTTGGCCGCCAGCGTCGCGGCAAACCCGAGTAGCCGTGTCCAGCACCGTGTCGGGCGCTGTGTCGAACACCGTTCCAAAACTGCTTCGCCAAGACATTCAGCAGCTGCGTGGCATTGCCGTCTTGGCCGTCATTGTCAACCACCTTGGTGTTGACTGGCTGCCTGGCGGCTATCTCGGAGTTGATGTTTTTTTTGTGGTTTCGGGATACGTCATCACCCACTCGATGTTGACGGGCAATACCCAAGCGATTTCGCGGCTGCGTTTTTTTGCTCAGTTCTGGGTTCGTCGCGTATTTCGACTCTGGCCGATGCTGTTTGCCACAGTGCTGGCGACAAGCGCACTACTTATCGTGACGGGACTCGGCCAACCTGACACTTTCATTACCGGCATCGCCTCGCTTGTGGGGCTAGCGAACTTACGCCTGCTCTTGGGTCGCCTGGAGTACTTCGCATTGGACACGGGCAGTGATTGGTTCATGCACACGTGGTCACTGGCAGTCGAAGAGCAGGTGTACCTCGTGTTGTCGTTGATCTTTGCTGCTTTTGGAGGAGGCGCTCGCCTCTTGGGCTCGCCCCGGCGGCTTGGCGTCATCACCGCGTGTATCGGCATGCTGACTGCCCTTTCACTGGCTGCCGCTATGGCACCGTTCACCACCGAACTCGTGCGTTTTTACTCACCGCACACTCGCCTTTACCAGATTGGTGCTGGCGCAATATTGGCTTTGATCGCGGCACGCTCGACTTCGCGCACCGCATCAACATCGACGCGCATCAGGAAAGCAATCGTGTTCATCGGGCTAGCCGGCTTGTTCGCTCAATTTGTCACCGATGTTGCAGCTGGGGCTACAGCATCGCTTGTAAGCACCGTGCTCACCACGCTCGTGTTGGCTAGCGCTACATCACTGCAGCACTCCACTGGATTCGTTCGAGGTCGCTGGCTTAGCGCCATCGGCGATCGCTCATATGCGCTCTACCTCGTCCATTGGCCAGTACAGCTCCTGGCCGCCAGCGTGACCGAACACGAAATCGGCAAAATGCTGTTGAGCCTGAGTCTCACCTTCGCACTTGGAGTTCTCAGTTACAGACTCATCGAAAACCCCACACGACACCTATGGAGAGGCATACGGGCACGTCGCTCTGTTGGCCTTGCGCTCGGTGGGCTCGTCACCGCAATTGCCCTGACCGGCGCTGGATACGAATACACCAACCGCAATGACGAACCCATGACAGCAACGGCTCTCGCTGCCAAGTGTGATGCCGAAGCCTCACCAATCTGGACTATTGGTGATAGCCACTTTGACTTCGCACCGGTTCAACCAATTGTCTCTGATTTGCTTGACGGCAATTGCCACAACCTCGGTGGTTATGGACTAGTACTGGACCTCCAATGGATGGAGGAAACGTCGCCTGGCAAAAGAGCCGTGCGCATCAGACTGCTACAAACTGGTTGGCTCATTGAACGAATACGCGACGCAGAGATCTTCCCTCAAGCACTTCTCATCGTGCACTTCCTCTCTGCTTTTATGTCGCCATCTCGGGCTGCACCTGAGTCTGCGAACTTTGTTGCAACCGAGTGGCAAGCGCCTGATGGGTCTTCAGTGCCACGAGAGGAATTTCTCACCCTCTTTCAGAACAACTTGCAACAGATTGCGTCAGCGCTCAACGAGCACGGCGGTTCACTGATCGTTACTTCACCCCCACCAGACTTTGACTGGCTATCAGTGGACATCGACTCGTCCTTATGCTCCAATCGCTTGGTTGTGAGCCGCGAATGTGCCACGTTGCGAACTGAAGCGACAATTACGCGCGCGCAACACGACGCACGTGGGCTTGAAGTGCGACGTCTACTCGACGACACCGCAACGAAAACGGCAAACTTCGTACACCTTCCGCTCGACCAACCATTTTGTGATGAACTCGAATGCAGCAACTTTCTTGCTGGCAACCCGCTGTACATGGACGACGACCACCTCAACTTTTCAGGTGCCAAGCTTGTTCAGCCGCTGTTTCGAGAGGTGTTTGATCGGGTGCTCCCTCGGGGGCCGCAAGAGCTTCAGTGTCCGGCGAACGGCTCCGTTTTTTCCTGTCGGGTGCGAACAGGTGGCGGCCTGCCCGATAACTACTCCACCTCGGCGAGATTCGTCACGGCTCCGACGTCGTCGGTGGTGGTGTCACAACTGAACCACAAGGACACGTTTGGCGACAACTACTGCATCGCTTTGAATGATGCTGGCGAAGCGTCGTTCGTGGCGGGCACCTGCGGAGATTGAGCGCCGAGGCAAAGCCGAGTAATCCCACAACCCACAGCACATTCGTGTGGCAGGCGTGCGTACACTGAGAGAGTTACGCAAGTACATATGGGGCTGACAGGTTTCGACGTCAGATTCGATGTTCGAGCGTGCGACCCGAGTTGCTCAGACTCGAAAAACGGGGCAACCATACAACTGCCAATAAGCAGTTCGCTCTCGCCGCCTAATTTATTAGGTGTCGGAGAGCACTCGTGAGCCGCAAGGTCGCACGGGGCCGATCCACCGCAGCCCGGCAACAGAAGCGGAGGATGACAGCGGGAAAGCACGCTGACGTCAGGAAAGACTGATGACATTTCGGAAAGACGGAACGC
>SYEA01000119.1 GCA_005800965.1 Actinomycetota bacterium
AACTTGCTCGCGACTTGGCGTCAAGCGGACATACAGCAGTGCATCCGGAAGTAACACGAGTGACTCGCGAAACAATTGAAACGTTCCATGCTCACGGTGTGCAGGTGAATACCTGGACATGTGACGACCCTGTGCGCATGCGAGAACTCATCGCGTGGGGAGTCGACGGCATTTGCACGAATGTTCCTGATGTGGCACTCAAACTCTTGCCCAGTTGATGCGCCTGGGGGCGTTGTGGTTAGTACTCCACCAGCATGGGTTTGATGAGCCGCAGTGCTTCGGCGCGATGACGCACCGTAAGAGTGGTGGCTTCACCGATGAAATCACCGTCGAGTTGGTATCCGAATGGTGCTGGAAAGTCGAACACCACTTGCTCGACATCTTCGGTGATGTCGATCCCACGTCGGGCATCGATGCCGCCATTGCGCATTGCATTCCAAATGGTGCGCAACATGAGCGGCGTGGATAAACGACGAAAGGTGATAGCCACCAAACGTTTTTCGAGCGATGCTGCCCGCGACAACTCAATGGCCCGCTTGCCCACATAGGTGTAGGGGTTGGTGTTGAGCACGATTGTGAAAAAGCCGTTGGGCACTTTGCGGCCGTCAATTTCTGCGGTGAAGTGCGGATATTTTCGGTCGTAGTCAACGAACCAAGTTTTGAGCGCCGAATAAGCAAAGAGTGGCTGGCCGACCAACCGTTTGAAACTGAACGTACGTTCCACTTGGCGAACCACTTCGGCATCAAAGCCGATGCCGGCGTGGAAGGTGAAAAAACGACCGTTGACCTCACCCAAGCCAATTGGCGCAATCAACCCGCCATCGATGCCTGCGGCAAGTTGGGTGACGGCTAACAACGGGTCATTGGCCATGCCGAGCGATCGGGCGAACACGTTGGTCGAACCACCTGGCAGCACGCCAAGGGCAGTGGCGCCTCCAGCCAAACCTGTCGCCACTTCGTTGACCGTGCCATCGCCACCAAAAGCGATAACGGCGTCCATGCCGCGCAGCACGGCGTCGGCGGCAAAACGGGTGGCGTGGCCACGTTCGCTGGTTTCGACCACCTGCACGTCGTGATGGCGGGCAAGGTACTGGTGTACCTGCACGGTGTTGCGCGGGGTCACCGAGGTGGCAAACGAATTGACGACCAGCAGGATCTGCACGCCATTGCACGGTATCTGAGGCCCAGGGGGCACTAGACGCAGGTCACAGCCCGTTGTGGGGCGACTTGGCGGGCTGATTCTTCACCATCGTGGTGCAGCGGTAACAATGAAGGTCATGAAAATCGTCGTCTGCGTCAAACAAATTCCTGATCCCGCCGCGCCGGGGTCGCTCGATCCCGCGACCAACGCCTTGAAGCGCGACGGCAAACTCATTCTCGATGACTCCGATGCCTACGGCGTGGAGATGGCATTGCAACTCGTGACTGCTGCTGGTGGCGGCGAAGTGAACATCGTGTCAATGGCGCCGAATGGCGAAACATCCGGAATGCGAACAGCGCTGGCCATGGGTGCAGTACGCGGGGTGTTGGTTTCAGATCCCGCATTGGCTGGGTCTGATGCTCTGACGACTGCCCGAGTGTTGGCTGCAGCGGTGCAAAAAGTGGGAATGCCCGACTTGGTAATTGCTGCAACTGAATCCACGGACGGCTACACCGGCACGGTGCCTGCCCAGATGGCCGAAGTGTTGGGCTTGCCTTCGGTGACGTTTGCCAAGAAAGTAAAAGTCGAAGGTGGCGTGCTGAAAATTGATCGCCAGACCGAGGATGGCTACGACGAAGTTGAGTGTCCGTTGCCAGCACTAGTAAGCGTCACGGCCGGAGTGGTGGAGCCGCGGTATCCGAGCTTCAAAGGAATTATGGACGCCAAGAAAAAAGAAGTCATCACAGTGACCGCGAGCGACCTTGGCATCACGCCGGTGGGCTGGTCGGGTGCTGGACAGAAAGTGTCGTCAGTGACCCAAGCCGAGGCTCGCCAGGCCGGGCAAGTTATTGAAGACGACGGCGAAGCATTCAACAAAATCGTGGCGTTTCTCGAAACGCTGAAAGTCATCTAAGGAGACATCATCATGACGATCAACAACGTTTGGGTCTTTGCCCAAGGCAGCAATGCCACTGTCTCTAGCTTCACCGCTGAACTACTCACCAAAGCGCGCGGCCTCACCGACAATGTGTCGGCATTCGTGGCTGGCGACGGGGCGGCATTGGCCGAGTCACTCGGCAAGTTCGGTGCCAAGAAGGTGTACTCCACCGGCGACCTCGGTGGTCGACTTGCTGGCGTTGCTGCTGCCAGTGCCATGGCGGCCTTGATTAGCGGCGGCGACAAGCCAGACATCATTCTGTTTCCTCAGAACTACGACGGGCGTGACACCATCGCGCGCTTGTCGGTGAAGTTGGGTGTGACCGTGCTGACCAACAACGTGGACATCGCCGTAGTCGGCAGCGAAGTGGTTGCCACCACGCCAATCTTCGGTGGCAACGTGCTGTTCGCCACCGCCTTCACCGGTGCGGGGCCACACCTTGCTTCCTTCCGTCCAAAGAGCTTTGCCGCCCAAGAAAGCGGCGGCGGTGCAGCACAAGTGGTGGCTGTTGCAGTGCCTGATGCTGGTGCCACCAGTGCAGCCAAAGTAACTGCGATTCATGTCGAAGAAACCAGTGGTCCGAAACTTGACGAGGCCAACGTGGTGGTGGCTGGCGGTCGTGGGCTTGGTGAATCGCAGAATTTTGCGATGGTCGAAGAGCTCTCCAAACTGCTGCACGGTGCACCAGGTGCGTCACGAGCAATCGTTGACGCTGGCTGGGTGCCGTACTCATACCAAGTCGGTCAAACCGGCAAAGTGGTGAAGCCCAGCGTGTACATCGCTGCCGGAATCTCAGGCGCCACGCAACACATGGTGGGGATGAAGGGTTCAAAGAACATCATTGCCATCAACAAAGACAAAGAAGCACCGATTTTTGCGGTGGCCGACTTGGGCATCGTCGGTGACGTGCACAAGGTGCTGCCGAAACTTATCGAAGCGCTCAAGTCGCGCGGCTAAACAACCAAAAGCGCTCAAGTCGCTCGGCTAAACGAGCGGCCAAGGGTATCGCTGACCACTTTCGTCAACCGGAAACTGTCGATGTTCCAACATCCATGCCCCGCGCTGGCATAGCGCGGTTATCTCGTCGTCTTCCAGCAGTGACGAAATATCAAGCGGGAGTGATGTGACAACACGCTCGACTGCCTGAAGCGCCGGCGCAGGAATCTCTTCGCCACCAAATTCCCAGATCACGGTGCGCAGTTTGAAATCGGCCGAAAAACACAACCCATGATCGATGCCATAAACCTGGCCACGCTGATCGATCAGCACGTGCCCTGACTTGCGGTCGGTGTTGTTCGACAAGATATCGAATACGGCAATGTTGCGAAATTGATCGTGCAGGTCGGGTCGTGATTCAAACAACGTGAAGTAGTGCTGCTCAAAGTCGGCATCAACCAGCAGTTGTACCGAGCCCTCCCCGTAGGGGCCGTCACGCATGATGGTGATTGGCACGAAGTCGTATCCCATCGCAATGGCCAAGCGGTAGGCAGCAACTTCACGACGGTGCAGGCCGGGGGCAAAATCCCACAGCGGGCGTTCGCCTCGCAATGGTTTGTAGATCGCCCTGTGAGAGTGCTGTTCGTGCGTGACGCGCACCAGAAAAGTGGCGTTGCTGCTGTATGGCATGCGCATTTCGATTTCGATATCGCCATCGGCGAGCAGCGAATGTGGGTCTAGTTCATTTTCGGGCATGCGTGTCCGTCGCGATTTACTGGCATTCCGCAGTAGGCACATGGCGGGCGACCGGCGCGAACGAGGCGTTCGGCGTGTTCGCAAAATTCGATTGCCTGCGCCGGCGAGATGCGCACACGCACACGGCTGGCGTCAAAATCGGCTTCATCATCAGGTGTGATTTCTTCAAATTGCAAGACAAGTTGGTTCTCGCGACGGTCGTAGGCCAAACCCACACTGCCCAAGGCAAACGCAGCGTCACGAGGTTCGACAAATTGCGGTTCGCGCAAGGTGCGTGCCGAAACTGCAGGTGCATCGTCGAGGGTTTTGCGAATGAAAGCTGCTAGTGCGGCGATTTGCTGCTTTTCGCACTTGATCGACAGCACTTCACTCGTGTCGCCGATTTGGAGAAAAAAGGTGCGCGCCCCAGGCTGGCCAACGACGCCCGCACTGAATGCATCGGCCGATTCGTAGTCGCGATACAAACTCATGACGGCTTCAGATCTCGCAATGATCCACCGGTGGAGTTGACGGTGAGCACGATAGGTGCCAAGTCGGTGTACAAGATTGCGGTTACCGAGCAGGTCGAAATCACGATGCGCTGAAACAAGTCGAGTGGTGTGCCCATGGCGTGGGCAACGGCTGCTTTGATGGGGTCGGCGTGTGACACGCAGACCACGGTCTTGCCGGCATGACGCCGACGAATCACGTCAAGTGCACCAACCATTCGCGACTGCATCTCCACGAAACTCTCACCCTGCGGAAACCGAAACGAACTCGGTGCTCGCTGCACGGTGGTCCACTCGGGCTTTTTGTAAAGACGTTGTAGTGCTTGGCCCGTCCAGGTTCCAAAATCGCACTCCAAAAGACCGCGTTCGATGCGCACCGGCATCTTCATGGCGCGTGAAATTGGTGCTGCCGTCTCACGGGCGCGCTCGAGTGGGGATGCGTAGATGGCTGCAACTTTGCCCATCTCGGCGATTCGCTCAGCGACCCGCACGGCCTGCGCTTGACCGCTCTCGGCCAGGTGCAATCCGCGGGCGCGACCTGGCAGGATTTTGCCGGTGGTTGGTGTGGTGCCGTGGCGAACCAGCAGCACCAGTGTCGGCTTGACAGACATGAACGCTCAACCTATCCCGACATCTCGTAGCGTCACGGATTGTGGGCAAACCTGGGCGTGCGACACGCGACACGCAAGTGCGGCTGCGCCGTGAAATTGAGGCATGCACCGCTTGTCCACGTCTTGTGCGGTGGCGCAACACGGTGGCTCAAGAACGTCGTGCCGCCTACCGTGACGAAACCTATTGGGGCAAACCGATTGCTGGTTTTGGTGATGCAGCGGCACGCATCGTGGTGTTGGGGTTGGCGCCTGGTGCCCACGGGGCCAACCGCACGGGGCGAGTCTTTACGGGTGATCGCAGTGGCGACTGGTTGTTTCGGGCAATGCACACCGCCGGGCTGGCGAATCAGCCAACGTCGCAGCAGCGCGATGATGGTTTGACACTGCGCGATGCGTGGGTGACCGTCGCGGTGCGCTGTGCACCACCCGACAACAAACCCCTACCGCTAGAGCGCAAACGATGCGCAGGTTTTCTTGATCGCGAGTTGACGATGTTGGTGAACAAGCAGGTGGTGGTGTGCCTCGGTGGCTTTGCCTATGTGGCTGCTTGTGAATATTTCGCGGTGTCGCCCCGTCCGAAGTTTGCCCACGGGCTGGTTGTGCCGGCAGGCGATGTCAAGTTGGTGTGCTCGTATCACCCGAGCCAGCAAAACACCTTCACGGGGCGTCTCACCGAATCGATGTTGGATGATGTGTTTACGCGCGCCGTGCAATTGGCCGGCAAGCAGAGCAAAAAATCACCAGCACGGGGCTAGTGCGCAGCAGGTGCGGTGCCATCAGCTTTTTTCTTTGGCGGTGGCACACCAATTTTTACCGACGTTTCTGCAAAATCGGGCCAGCGGCGGCGGCTCACCACACTGAGCAAGCGCAATAGCTTCATCGCCTTTTCGTCGGTTTCGGCCGGGCGAGCAACCACGGAACCATCTTTGATCATTCGGTTCATCACTTCTTCACCGAGTTCGGTGCGCACCACACACAAGGTCCAGTCGTTGTCCTCGCCGATACCGCCAGTTGAAATGTCGGCATGTTCAGCGGCAAAGTCGGGGCACATCTTGCAACCCTCACGTGTCCACTGGTGGCATTCCTTCAAATCGATTTCATGAAATGATCCATCGCGCATCCAGATTTGGAATGCGCCCTTGATGTTCATCTTCACCATGTCTTCTTTGCGCAGACCGTATTTAGCCAAGAACAACTCTTCAAAGATGGCATCGTCAAAAGTCTTAGAGCACAACAAACCAATGTTGAATAAGAACGGCTTGCCAATCTTGCCGGCTTTGCGTGTCCACATCACGGGCAGCACTGATGACTGACAACTCATGCCGACTAGTGCGATGCGCTGCAAGCCCGCTTCGGCCGCTTCTTTGATGGCCAAGGTATTGGCCGAGTACGTGTAGCGACTTCCCGAAGACGCCAGCACTTCTTCGCGTGTGCGGGCGATGCCCGGCTTGGCCTTCCAACTCGTGCCGTCACCTTCTAAGAAACTCGTCAGGGCTGCATCGATGTAGTCGTGTTGCAGCAACCAGATGAGCATTGCCCCGACGAAGCCACCGTCTTGGCCCTTCTTGTGCGTTTCATCGTCGGCGGCACGCACCAAGAGCAGTTGGCGATACTGGCCGTACATTTGGTCGTCTTTGCGAGTTTGACCAAAGAGGTGCTCGTCGGCCTCTTGTTCCCAGTTACGGAACCGTGGGCAGGCACGGGTGCAGGTGGTGCAGCCCTTTTCGCCGTGGCCGCAATTGGTGAGGCCAAGTTCTTCTTCAAGATGAAACGGCTTGTACTTGCCTTCTTCGTGTTCGTAGCCGATCACATCGTGCGGGCAGGAAATTACGCACCCGGCGCATCCAGTGCATAGGCCAGTGTTGATGACTTCTTCGTACAGCTCCTTCCATTGGGCCGTCCAGCGTGTGGTGGCGGGCACATCAGTAACGGTCACGGGCCACACTCTACGACCCCGACTACGCACGAATCGCTTTGGCGGGGTACTTCCCGCCAGAATAAAGACATGTCTTCCAGCATCATTACTTATCCACCCGACGTTGAGGAATTTCGGCTCGAAGTTCGCGCCTGGCTCGAGACGAATCTCCCACAGGGATGGTTCGATGAAGGTTTTGAACTGTCGCCGGCAGCGCGCAAGAAGTTCAACGATGAGTGGCCGGACAAATTGTTTGCTGGTGGATGGATTTGTGCGACCTGGCCGAAAGAGTACGGCGGTAAGGGCTTGTCCACCCTGCAGGGTGTAGTGCTGAACGAAGAGTTCGCACGAGCACGGGCACCTATGCGCGCTGACTTTTTCGGTGACACCTTGGTTGGCCCGACGTTGCTGCAATACGGCACCGAAGAGCAGAAGAAAGAGTTCTTGCCGCAAATTCTTTCGGGCAAGGTGCGCTGGTGTCAGGGTTTCAGTGAGCCCAACAGTGGCAGCGACTTGGCCAGCCTCAAAACCACCGCCGTGCTGGATGGCGATGAGTGGGTAATCAATGGTCAAAAAGTGTGGACGACTGGCGGTCACTATGCCGACTATTGCTTCTTGCTCACACGCACCGACCCAACATCACCCAAACACAAAGGTATTTCTTACTTGCTCGTGCCGATGCGTCAACCTGGCGTTGAAGTGCGTGGCATCACCCAGCCCGACGGCACAGCTGAATTTTGTGAGGTGTTTTTCACCGATGCCCGTTGTCCGAAAGAAAACGTGGTGGGTGGAGTGAATAACGGTTGGAAGGTGGCCAACTCAACGCTGGCATTCGAACGAGGCATGAGTGCAACGACGGGCTACCGCCGGTTCGAAGAGGAATACCGACTGATGGTGGCCGCCGCCATTGAAAATGGCCAGATTTGTGATCACCTTGTGCGCCAGCGGTTAATGCAGTTCTATACCAAGATTCAAATTCTCAAGTTCAACGGGCTGCGCTCGCTCGGCGCGAACTTGGCCGATAAAAAAGATCTCGGCGTAATGGCGCTCGGAGCTGCCAACAAGATGTTCTGGAGTGAGATGCATCAACGCGCAATGGAGTTGGCCTTGGACATTCACGGCACGCACGCGATGTTGATCGACACAGGCCCGGCCGGCGGCACCTGGCCCGGGGCCCTGCGCGAAAAGCGCCGTGATGGTTACCCTGTCAGTGCGATGATGTCGTCATTCTTCTTCTCGCGCTCCGAAACCATTTGGGGTGGCACAAGCCAGATTCAACGCAACATCGTGGGCGAGCGAGTGCTCGGGTTGCCCAAGGAGCCCAAACCGGCCGGCGGCGAATAACCAATGTCTTTTGTTTCGGCAATTCAGTCGGGGTTTCGCAACTACGCGAACTTCAAAGGACGTGCGGATCGCGCCAGCTATTGGTGGTGGGTGCTCTTTAGTGTGCTCATTCAAGTTGCGGCATCTGGATTCGGCGAGGCTTTCGCGAATCTGGTGTCGGTTGCGGTGTTGCTACCGTCGCTGGCTTTTGCAGTTCGTCGTATGCACGACACCAATCGACGTGGCTGGTGGATTCTGTTGCCCATCGTGAACCTCGTGTTCACGCTGCAGCGCGGTCAGCCGACGGAGAATCGGTTCGGACCGCCGCCACCACCACGAGCGGTGGCCTGACTCGCAATGGGTGGGCTGGCCATATGA
>SYEA01000120.1 GCA_005800965.1 Actinomycetota bacterium
ATCGTTAGCGGTTACGCAGCGGCCATTGCTGGTGCGGAAACGCCATCCGTGCAGAGTGCAGACGATTTCGTCCCCCTCAAGTGCACCAAACGTGGAGAGGTCTGCTTTTCGATGCGGGCAATACCGCTCGAGAGTAAATTCGCCGATCTGAATTTCTTCACTGGGTGTCGCCTGTTCCCCTAATCGACGTTGCGCCTCGGTCTCGGCGCGGTCGATGCGCTCAACGGAGAGGCTTTTGAAGAAGTTGTAGAGATATTCATTAAATGCACCTGCCCGCCAGGCAGTGAAGCGACATGACAAAAACAACGAGTTTGACCAGTCGACGGCATATTCACTGAGCACCTTTTCCAGCAGTTCAGGGGCAAGATCAAAGCGAAACTGACATGATTCACCAGCATGCTGGCGCACGGTACCCGCCACGAAGTCGATGAAGACGGCCTCATCACCAATACGCAGTAGACAGCCACCATCAATACCGCTACGCAAGGTTTGGGCGCGCAACAACAAAGGCTCCCACCAGGCTGCAAGGCGAGGTTGAAACGGTGACTTCTTCGCGGGCCATGACGCTTTGTGCTGCGCGAGCCACGGCTGCCAGTCGGCTTGGTAGTTGCGCAGATACTCGCGCTTGTTGGCGAACGGCGCGTGAATGTCAATTGGTGGGTGCACCACATTGACTGCACCTTGTGAAACTGACACCGTGGTGCCCGGCACGTTGAGTGCGGAATGGCGGCCACTATCAGTGAGTCGTGCAATGAAATGCGTTTGATCAGGGAAGATGGACACCTCGTCGCCATCGATCATGTTGTAGCCAAAGAGTGCATCATCCAAAAAACATGGTGGGCCTGCCGAAGGCACCACGACGGTGGCGTCGATGGCCGCGACATAATGTTCGGCGCGCACGAATTGACTTTCCACTTTGGCTGCGGCTTGGCTTTGACGCACCGCTATGGGCTCGTCGTACACCATCGGATACCAGATGGCGCCGCTGTATTGCAGCCAGTGTTGATCAACAGGCCCGTGGGCGGCGAGTGCGCGCGGGTCGTGCGTGCGACAGTCGTTTTGATTCACCAACCGTGACACGCCGTCGCTCACCATGATTGCCGAGTCACCGCCTGGGCCATCGGTGATCGATGACTCGACATGAATCGCAATGCTGAAGCCGTCGCCAAGGTGTTGTTCGATGCCGTCACGGGTGGTGACGAAGTTGGTGAACCCGAGTTGGGTGAGGCGGCGGTGCAGTTCATCGGTTGGGAAGTCGGGCAACAGCACGCGGGTGGATTTATCCATGCGGTCACGCAGGAATGGTTCATCAAAATGGTCCCCGTGCAGATGCGACACATATAAATAGTCGGGTGCACACACCGCAGCCATCGTTTCGGCATCGAGTTGGTCGTTACGTGGAAAAGGAAACCAAGCCCCAAGAAAAGCCGGCTCAAACCACGGGTCGCACACTAATGTTGCCTGGCGACAACGAATCAGGATTCCGGCATGACCAAGCGAAGTTGCCTGCAAGGGCATTGGCGATGCCGGGCGCATCAGCGAATCAGGCAACTGGTGGGTCGGTGAATTGCTGGCCGCTGCGCGAGACGTGCTCGGTCCATGTGGTGCCGTTCCAGTAGCGCAGTTCGAAGCGACCCGACGGATCTTTGTACCAAGCAGCGGGCACGGCCGGGGTGGTCGGGCCTGCGGTGTGCGCCGAGGCATAGCCCGAAGTGCTACTCAAGGCGTTGCTCGCATCGGTTGCGAGTGGTGCGTTGGAACCAGCCACATTCGTCGCCGCCTGTTGAGTGGTGGGGCGGCGCAGAAATGCACAGAATCTTCCATCAGTCGTGGTGGTGATCGACACCACTTCCCATCCTTCGGATGATTTACGTGTGAGTTCGGCAGCCAGGCCTTCAGGGCTGGCATTGAACGGATTGAACGCCGCGTATTCAAACATGGGTGGCAGGCTAACGGCTGCTCATAGCCTTGACAGCGTGACGAAAGCACGTCGTGTCGGCTATTTCGGCCCAGCTGGAACATTCACCGAGCAGGCCCTGGTCACCCAGCCCGATCTTGCCGCACTTGAGCGGGTGCCGTTGCGCACGGTTCCTGATGTGCTCGATGCCGTTGCTGCCCACGAAGTTGACCTGGGCTTCGTGCCGATCGAAAATTCCATTGAAGGCACGGTGAATTTCACCCAAGATGCACTCGTGTTTGATCATGATTTGTTGATTCAACGCGAAGTGGTGCTCGACATCGAACACTGTTTGGTGGTGCGCCCCGGCACGGCATTGGGTGACATCAAGGTGGTGCTGTCGATTCCGGTTGCTACAGCGCAGTGCCATGCGTATCTGCGCAAATCGTTGCGCGATGTTGATGTCCATGCAGCAAACTCCACCGCCGAAGCGGCCCAGATGGTGTCGCAGGATGCTGGACGCAGCATGGCGGCAATTGCACCGGCCAATGCAGCGGGTCTTTACGGGCTTGAGGTGTTGGAGCGCAACATTGCTGATCACGAGGGCAACCAGACACGGTTCGTGTTGGTCGGCAACCAACAAATTCCGGCTCGCACGGGGCACGACAAAACAGGTGTAGTGGTGTTTCAGCGAGCCGATGAACCTGGCAGTTTGATCGGCATCTTGCAGGAGTTCGCCGCTCGGCGTATCAACATCACACAACTACTCAGTCGACCCACTAAGCGTGGTGGGCTTGGTGACTATTGCTTCATCATCTACGCCGATGGTCATGTGGCCGACGAACTCATGGCTGACGCATTGCGTGACTTGCGCACCAAACAAGGTGACGTGAAATTTCTCGGTTCGTATCCTGCCGCTGGTCAACACACGCAGTCGGTGCGGGCACATGCCGACCAACGTTGGCGTGATGCCGATGACTGGCTGAATGACATTCGCACACGTATTCATCGTTGATCGACGCGCGCAGATAGCGTTACGGTTGGAACGATGGCAGAGCGGACGATTGCACCTGTCTTGAAAACAGGCGGCCCACAAGGCTCGGGGGTTCGAATCCCTCTCGTTCCGCCAAGAACATAAGTCGGTACACTCTCAGCACGGTTAATTGCTGTTGTTTCAGATTCATGGAGAGGTGCCAGAGTGGCCGAATGGGGCGCCCTGCTAAGGCGTTGTTCGGGTAAACCGGACCGAGGGTTCAAATCCCTCCCTCTCCGCCAACCTATGCGTTACTTGTATTGCTTTGGGCGCAAGCGGGTAGCAGCGGCGGTGGCAATCACGCTGGCGATTACTTTCGCTATCGCGCCAGTGCCGTTCAGCGGTTCGCCAGCATCAGCAGCAGCCTGCACGCGGCAACATTCGGCCAAACCCAATGACTCGTGGTCACGGTTGGCGGCCCGTTTCGAGCTGTCATTGCGCGAACTGCTGGCGATGAATTCAGCATCAGCGAGTACAGCAATGTTTATCGGTGACACAATTTGTGTTTCTCAGCAACCAACTGTCACGAAGCCAACGGAGACCTACACCCGGCGTCAAGTGGTGGCCATCATTCGCGAGGTGTGGCCCGATGAGCACGAAGAGAATGCGCTCTTGGTAGCGCGTCGTGAGAGTCAGTATGTGCCCACCGCAGTCGGCGGTACCCGCAATTGTTGCTATGGGTTGTTCCAGATGTATTGGTCGGTGCACCGTTCGTGGCTCGCAAAGTCGGGTATCACCGCGGCGTCACAATTGCTCGACCCGCGAACTAATGCCGAGGCTGCCCTCGCCTTGTTTCGCCGCAACGGAAACTCATGGCGGCCCTGGTGGACGAGTTCGTGGCGGCCGTAGAGCGATAGTCTTAACGCTGCTAGCGCTCGTAGCTTAATGGATAGAGCATC
>SYEA01000121.1 GCA_005800965.1 Actinomycetota bacterium
ACCACGAGTGCTTGTTCGCGTTGCAGCGGCATCGGGCAAACCATCGCATCACCATGTGCTGCGTGTCGTGGTGAGGGTCGCAAAGTTGAAGAAGTCACGCTCACCGTCGAAGTGCCTGCTGGTGTGGCAACGGGGCAAACGCTGCGCCTCACTGGCAGTGGTGCAGTTGGCCCGCGTGGCGGGGCAGCGGGCGACTTGTTCGTGCACCTACGCGTGGCCGAGCACCCGCAGTGGCGTCGCGAAGAGGACGATTTGGTAACCGACGTGCCGGTGTCGATTGCGCAGGCCGCGCTGGGCACCGAACTTGATTTAGAAACCTTGGATGGCATAGAGCATCTGGTGGTGCCAGCCGGTGTGCAACATGGTCACGAGTTTGTTTTGCGCGGTCGTGGCGTGCCGCGCCTTGGCAACAATGGGCGAGCACGCGGTCGTGGCAACCTACGAGCCCGAGTGGTGGTGACGGTACCCACCAAGTTGAGCAACGACGAGCAATCGCTGTTGCGCCGCTTTGCCGAGTTGCGTGGTGAAGTGGTCACCGAAGAAGGCTTGGTTTCCAAAATCAAATCGGCTTTTTCGTGATTCACGCCTTGCGCCATTCTGCAGCGCACGTGTTTGTCGACCAACTCGATTCGCCAACATTGGGTGACGACGACCAGCATCACCTTGGCCGCGTGCTGCGTTTGCGCGATGGCGAATCGGTCACGGCCAGCAATGGTCGCGGACAATGGCGTGCTTGCGTGTGGCGTGATGGTGCACTCGAGGTTGCTGGCGAAGTGGTGGCAACTGCAGCACCGAGCGTGCGTTGCGCAGTGGCATTCACTCCGGTGAAGGGTGATCGCAACGAGTGGGCGGTGCAAAAACTCACCGAGATTGGCATCGACGAAGTCATCATCTTGGCGCCGACACGGCATTCGGTGGTGCGTTGGTCGGATGCCGACAAACAGTTGCGCAAACTCCGCGTGGTGGCTCGCGAGGCTGCCATGCAATCGCGCCGGGCGTGGTTGCCCAACATCGTCGGTTTGGCTGCGTTGCACGAAGTGTGTGCAGGTGATGGCGCTGCGGTGGCCGACCCCGATGGCGTTGCGCTGCATGCGGGTGTGTCGCTCGTGGTGGTGGGCCCCGAGGGGGGTTTCGCCGAAGACGAACTGCCCGCTGGTGTGCCACGAGTGCAACTGGGTGACACCATCTTGCGCGCTGAAACTGCCACACTGGTGGCAGCAACACTGCTGGTTGCACGCCGCGCCAGCTCGTAATCTGCGATACAACACACGAGTAACCACACGAAAGAATCCACGAGAAAATCTGGTCTGGCATGAACAACCTCAACGACAACATGGGCGATGATGCCGATGAGGCGTCGTCGCCGTTTTTGCGTTTGGTCGGCGAGCGTTTGCGCTCGATTCGTCTGCAGAAAAACATGTCGCTTGGCGATGTAGAGACGCGTAGCAACAACGAGTTCAAGGCGTCGGTGCTCGGCGCCTATGAGCGTGGTGAGCGAGCCATTTCGGTGCCGCGCCTCGAGCGGTTGGCACGGTTTTATGACGTAGGTGTTGATCAACTGTTGCCGCGTGACCCGCTGCGGGTTGAACCCGGTTCATCATCGGCGCCGCAGGGCAAGTTGCGCATCGACGTGGCCAAGTTGGCCCAGATGCAGGGCCCACAGTTTTCGATGCTGGAGAAGTTGCTCCGCATGATTCAGGTGCAGCGGCAAGACTTCAATGGCAAGGTCATCACGGTGCGAGCCCACGACATTCGCGCGATTGCCGTGATGCTCGATGTGAGCGTTGACGAAGTTCCGGCGCGTTTAGCCAGCCTTGGGTTGGTGTTCGTGCCCCCACAAACGTGACTTGGTCTACCTGCGCACCTGCCGAGCAAATCGGTTTCGGGGTGTATGTGCACGTGCCGTTTTGTCGGCACAAGTGTGACTATTGCGCGTTTGCGACATTCACCGACAAAGCCCACATCGTGTCGCAATATTTGCTGGCGTTGCGCACCGAGATTGAACGTGCCGCACCCTCGCCGGCGGCTGCGGCAGTGTTTGTGGGCGGGGGCACGCCATCGCATGTGAGCCCGCACGAGTTGGTGCATGCGCTCGACGCCATCGCGCGTCATGATGATGCCGAGTTCACCATTGAGTGCAACCCCGACGACGTAACGGTGGAGCTGTTGCAGGTGTATCGCTCGATTGGTGTCAATCGGGTGAGCCTCGGCATGCAGTCGTCGTCGCCCCACGTGTTGGCAACGTTGGGTCGCACGCATTCGCCCGACAATGTGGTGCGCGCAGTCGACGCCATCGCTGCAACTGGTTTCACCACGTTCAATCTCGACGTGATGTATGGCGGGGCAGGCGAATCACTCGACGACTGGGCGGCAACTGTGCAACAAGTGGTGGCACTCGGCGCACCACACGTGTCGGCTTACGGGCTGACGGTCGAAGCGGGTACCGCGTTGGCTGATCAGCCCGCGCGGCATCCGAATGACGATGACCAAGCGGATAAATACGACATCGTCGACGACATTTTGGGCGCTGCAGGTTATGTGAATTACGAGATTTCCAATTGGGCCAAGCCTGGTCACGAATGCAGGTTGAACGCCATTTATTGGAGTGGCGGCAACTACGCGGGGTTCGGCAGCGCAGCCCACGCGCATGTTGATGGCCGCCGTTCGTGGAATGTGCGCACGCCAGACCGATTCATCGAACTCATCGAGGCAGGTCGCCCGGCGGAGTCGTCGTTTGAGGTGTTGGATGCCGCGACGCGCAAGTTGGAGCGCTTGCAGTTGCAGTTGCGCACTCGTGATGGTGTGCCGCTTGATGCACTTGACCCGAGTGATGTTGCGGACATGGGGGAGTTGGTGCGCTTGGTGAAGTCGAGCACCAACGGTGATCGCCTCGTGTTGACACGCGCTGGTCGGCTCTTGGCCAACGAAGTGTCATTACGCCTGCGCGTGTAGGCCGTTACGCCTGCGCGTGTAGGCTGACGGTGCTTTCGGGCGTGTAGCTCAGTTGGTTAGAGCGCCACCTTGACATGGTGGAGGTCCCGGGTTCGAGTCCCGTCACGCCCACTCTGGTACACCCCGAGCGTAAGTTCGCGGGCACGATGACGACGCAAACAGCAACACACATCACAGCAAACACAGCCAACACGGCAAAACCCAAAGCCGTTCGGCCAACGGCGGCGCAGCGGCGCCAGGCCGACATTGCCGAAGGGATCATTAAGTTGAGCCCGTCGTCGCTCACCTTTCTGCATGATGAGTGCCCGGCGTGTTTCTGGCACCACTACAACGGTCGCCCGCGACCAGCCACGGCGTTTCCCAAGGTGTTTGGCGCACTCGACAACGCGCAAAAAGACTTTTTCGTCGGCCATTCGACCAAGGACATCAAAAAGTCGCTGCCGGCCGGTGTTATCGAGCGCGGCAAACGGGTGCGCTCCGAGGCCATTGCTTTACCCGGCACGTCGTATCGCGTGCAATTCGCCGGCGAAACCGACACCATCCTCAACTTTTCGCGCGCTGGGTATGGCGTGTGTGATTTCAAAACCTCATCACCAGGTGAAGGGGCAAGCGAGTTGTATGGCCGTCAGCTGCATGCCTATGCCATTGCCCTCGAGCGCCCAGCGGGCGATGCGATGCCTTTGGCCCCGGTGTCACGCATGGGTCTTATTTGTTTTCCGCCCGATGACATGATCGAACTGCCAACACGTGCCACAAAGCGCGCCGCCAAACCTGCCGCAAAATCGCGTGCCGCCACACCTGCTGCGGTGAAGCGCTACGCCTACCGCACGTCGGCGGTGTGGGTCGAAGTCGAGCGCAACGACGAGGCATTCCTCAACTTCGTGGCCAATGCAGTCAAACTCATCACTCGCCCCACGATGCCTCGTTCGGCACCCAAGTGTGGCTGGTGTCGCTGGTCGCGCATGACTGCACCACTGCTCGAGCAAACGTCATCCGACGCGCTCGTGCACCTCTCTATTGATGCCGCTTAACCACGGCTTCAGATTCGCGGGCTGCTGCCCGAAAAATGCCTTTGCTCATCAGCGAAAGTTCTTGCTTGCGTCGTAGTTCATAAATCTCGGCGCGTCGAGTGTGAATCGTCGGGTCGTCGGGTGCTGCCCATCCGGCAAAATCGGCCAAGTGGCATGCCAGTCGTAAGTCGCCGTCTTGGGCCACTCCCTTGGCACGCGCAATCAACACGTCGGCCCCGCCGGCAAGTGCGGCAATCTCGGTGCCGAGCACGGCATCGGGGGCGGGCTTCAAGCGTGATGCAGCGCCATCCCACCATCCGCCGTACAGCCGCCAAATACCACGCACCACGAATTCGGGTTCGTCATACAACGGCCGCAAGTAGGGCTTGGCCAACACCGCGTCGGGCACCTTCACGGTGTGAACGATCGCATCCAAGGTGGCGCCGTCGTTCATCATTTGGATTACTTGGGTCACCAACGACTCGAGCGCCGTAGCAATCTCGCCGAGCACCATGGCGATGCGTTCTTTGCCCACGATCGGCAGGCCGTGCGCCGGCAGTAGCAACTCGGCCCCCATCGTCGCCATGCGTCGCAGAGCGCGGGCCCAGTCAGCGGCATAGCGCTGCACTTTTTGCGGGTTGCCGGCATTCGGAAAATTCCAAATGATGAAGTCGCCAGTCACGATCCATTTTTGTTGCGGAAACCACGCCCACAGGTGGTCGTCGGTTTCGCCGCGATCGTGATACATCTCGATGTTTTTGTCACCCACAACAAGTGACAGCGATTCGCGAAATGTTTGGTCGGGGGCCAGCGCATCAGCAGGAAGAAAGGTGCCCAGCGCTGCGCCAGAACCGCCAGAAGTGCCAGCAGCCGCACCAGCAGGTGGCGCAATTTCGCCAGCACCGATGCCCAGCCCGCTGTCAGCACGAATGCCTCCAAACTGTCGACGGTTGATCAAGTTGTTGAAATCCGACATGTCGGTGTAGCGCCCAAAGCGGGGCAGTACGGCCTCGTGGCTCACCACCGTCGGGCGACGCGCACCGCGAGACTTTGAATCAGCCAAAAATGCACCGCTGCCACCCACATGGTCGAGGTGGCCGTGGGTGTACACCAAGTGAGAGATCGGCGCCGATGACCACGTGCGAATTGCTTCCACCACTTTGGCGCCACTTTGGGCGCCCGAGGCATCGAAGCAGACGAGCCCATCGCCGGTGTTCACCGTGACGCAGTGGCTGAAGCTCTCGACGATGGCCACGTTGTCGGTGAGTTCCCAAATGTCGCCTTCCACCCGATTGAGCCGCTCGTCGACCACACCCGAGTCGATAACGCGGTTGCTCAGGTCTATGGGGTGTGTGGCCATGGGCCAAAACTACTTCGGCAGGCCCAGCTGCGCCGCGGTCGCGTTACTTCGGCAGGCCGAGCACTCGCTCACCGAGGATGTTGCGCATCACATCCGACGTGCCACCCATGATCGTGTAGGCGGGTGCATAGGCGAGGCCCTGGCACAAGTCATCCCACAGCGTGGCCCACGGGCCAAACACGCTGGAGACAAAGTTGGCTACCCGTGTTTCGTGTTCGGTGCAAAAGCATTTGGTGGCAGCCGAAAAACCGGCTGGTGCCTGCTTCAACACTTCGCGAATCACCAAGATGCGCCCGAGCGTGTAGCCGATTTCGATGTCGGCGATTTCTTGGCGCACCAATTTGTTGGTGGTGTCGGCGCGTTCGCGGGCCATCAGATACAGCGCCCGGTTCGATACCAAGCGGTCAATGCCGCCGCGTTCGTGCTCTAACTGACGCATGGTTTGTTTAAACGCGCCACCTTCGACACCCACCAAGTTGTCAATCGGCACGCGCACATCGGTGTAGAACACTTCGCAAAAGTGCCGGTTGGTGGTCATGTCGGTGATCGGCCGCACTTCAATGCCCGGGGTGTCCATCGGAACGATTATTTCGCTGATGCCAGCGTGCGGTGGGCCTTCTTTGCTGGTGCGACAGATGAGGTAGCAAAAATCGGCGAGTTCGCCGAAACTGGTCCAGATTTTTTGTCCGTTGATGACCCACTCGTTGCCGTCGCGCACTGCCGAGGTGGTCAACGATGCCAGGTCGCTGCCAGCGTTGGGTTCGCTCATGCCGATGCACCAGGTGGTGTCACCGCGCAACATGTCGGGCAAAAACTCTTCGCGCTGGTCGGCCGTGCCATAGCCGATGAGCGCGGGGCCCATTTGGCGGTCAGCAAACCACATGCCAGCAATTGGGGCGCCGGCAGCAATCATTTCTTCACCCACGATTAATCGATCGATGGCGGGGCGCCCACCGCCGCCGAATTCGCTCGGCCAGGTCATGCCGATGAAGCCCTCGCTGCCCAGTTCACGTGAAAACTCTTTCGAGTAACCATTCATCCAGCTGTCGTTCCACCTGCCGTAACGTGCCACGGCGTCGGTGGCCATTTCTTTCGCGCGTTTACGCAACAAAATTTGGTCGGCGTTCCACGCGAAGTCCATGGTGAAGTAGAGTACCTGCGTGGCAAAAAAGATTAAAGTCGTAACCCCTGTTGTCGACCTTGACGGCGACGAAATGACCCGCATCATCTGGACCTTCATCAAGGATCGCCTGATCTTCCCGTATCTCGATATCGAGCTCGATTATTACGACTTGGGCATTGAATACCGTGATAAAACGAACGATCAGGTCACCATCGATTCGGCCAACGCCATCTTGAAGCACGGTG
>SYEA01000122.1 GCA_005800965.1 Actinomycetota bacterium
CATTGGCGCAAGTCGAGGGCCGCCAGGCTCCCGTAGCTCAATTGGAGAGAGCGACGGACTTCTAATCCGTAGGTTGCAGGTTCGATTCCTGCCGGGAGCGCCACTGTTCGGCGGGGTGCGTACGTATCTACGCCTTAGCCTGAACCGACCCCTTGGAGGATGAGCAAGCGTGAAGAAATTCAAAAAAGGCGACACCGTCATTTACCCACAACACGGGGCATGCACGGTGAAAGCCATCAAGCGAATGCGTGCTTTTGAGGTGATGCAGGATTACCTGATTCTTGAATCTGTCATGACCGACGCCACGGGCAAAGGTATGACCCTGTCGGTGCCTGTTGCCAAGGTGTACGACCTGGGTATTCGCCCACCAGTGTCAAAGAGCGAACTGCAAGACCTCGTCGACGTGCTTTCTAAGCCCGACCCGCGCGTGCCCGCCAACTGGTCGCGTCGTTTCAAGAACCACCAGGAAAAATTGAAGAGCGGCGACGTGTACCAAGTGGCCGAAGTGGTGCGCAATTTGGCGGCGCGTGATCGCGAGAATCAATTGTCGGCGGCCGAGAAAACCATGTATGAGCGGGCACGACTCAACCTCATTTCTGAAATAGCGCCATCAAAGCGCTGTAGCACTGAGGAAGCCACCCGATTCCTGGATGATGCACTCGAAAAAGGTGTGCTCAGCGCTGGCGGCAAGTCGCAATTGCAAGAACTTGGTCGCGCCTCCACCGGCGGCAAGCGCAAGACCGAAACCAAAAAACCTGACGCGAAAAAAGTCGATGCAAAGAAGCCAGTCAAGCCCAAGGCGACGAGCAAGAAAAAGTAATTACTCATGTCAGCCCAACCAACTCGTGAGGAGTTGACGGGCGCAATTCAGCGCGGTGATATCGACACCGTGGTGATGGCGTTTCCCGACCTGCAGGGTCGGCTTGTTGGCAAGCGCACCACCGGCAGATTTTTTCTCGAGCAGGTGGCAGAGCACGGCACCGAAAACTGCGACTACCTCATCGCGACCGATTTTGACGATGTCGCAGTGCCGGGATACCGCTTTGCTTCATACGAAAATGGTTACGGCGACATGCTGGCGCGTGCCGATTTCACGACTATTCGTATCACGCCGTGGGTGCCCAAAACCGCGCTCATTTTGTGCGACTTGTTTTCTGTTACGACTGGCGAGCCCATCGGTGTGGCGCCGCGTCAGGTATTGCGAGATCAGGTGCTTGCCGCCCAACGTCTGAACCTCGAGCCAATGATTGGCAGCGAAATCGAGTTTTATTTGTTCCGCGACTCATATGAGCAAATCCACGCGCGCGACTATCGCAATCTCACGCCACACTCGGCGTTTATGGAGGATTACCAAGTGGTGCAAACCACGCGTGACGAGTATGTCGTCGGCGAGATTCGGCGCGGTCTGGAGGCCGCTGGAATTTCCGTGGAGTTTTCTAAAGGTGAGGCAGGTCGCGGTCAACACGAACTCAACCTGGCCTATACCCGAGCGTTGGAGATGGCTGATCGCAACATGGTGTACAAAACGGCGGCCAAAGAAATTGCGGCTGGGCTGGGGCGAAGTGTCACATTCATGGCCAAATATGATTTTGCCGAAACCGGTTCGTCGTGCCACGTGCACTCGAGTCTGTGGCATCTGAGTGAAGGTGCGGTTCGTGGGTCGGCGTTTGACGGAGACTTCACCGAACACTTCCGCATGTATTTGGCCGGGCAGCTCGCAGCCGCAAGGGACTTCAGCATCTTGTGGGCACCGACTGTAAACAGCTACAAGCGATTTCAGCCCGGTTCGTGGGCGCCTACCGCAGTGGCGTGGGGTGCAGATAATCGCACGCTTGGTTTCCGCGTGGTCGGCCACGGCGCAGCCACCCGTGTCGAGTGCCGCATCCCTGGTGCGGATGCCAACTCGTATCTGGCTTTTGCCGGCACCATCGCAGCCGGTTTGTACGGCATTCGTCATCGCTTGTCGTTGCCTAATGCGTATTTGGGCAACGGTTACGAGGCGAAAGACTTGCCGCGAATTCCCACCACGCTTGCCGAAGCAGCTGACTTGTGGGAGCGCAGCGAGATTGCTCGTGAATGTTTCGGCGACGATGTGCACCACCACCTGCTCACCATGGCGCGCCACGAATGGTCGACGTTCAATGCCAGTGTCACCGATTGGGAGCGCGTGCGCTATTTTGATCGCGCCTAAGCCATGACCCGTCTCGCTGGAAAAGTTGCTTTCATCACCGGTGGGGCCAGTGGCCTTGGTCGGGTTGGCGCCGAGCGATTTGCTGCCGAGGGTGCGCGCGTGGTGATTGCCGACGTCGGGGATGCATCACAAACTCTGCAGGCCATCGCACAGGCCGGCGGAACCGCAGCCAGTGTCACATGCGATGTGAGCAGTGACGCATCGGTTCGTGATGCGGTGGCTTTTGCCGTCGAAACGTTTGGCGACCTGCATGTGTTGTACAACAACGCGGGCGTCATGTTGTCGGCCGACGACGACCCCACGAATACTCCGGATGAGGTAATCGAGCAGACACTCAATATCAACGTGAAGGGTGTGCTGTATACATGTCGTCACGCAATTGCACCGATGATGGAATCGGCAAAACGGTGTGGCGAGACATCATCAATCGTGAATGTCGCATCGTTTGTGGCTCATCTGGGGGCGGCCACCCCGCAAATTGCCTACACGGCATCCAAGGGTGCAGTGCTGGCGATGACTCGCGAGATTGCAGCAATTTATGCCCGGCGCGGATTGCGGGCCAATGCGTTGTGCCCGGGGCCAGTGATGACGCCGCTGCTGGCCAAATTTTTGAGCGACGACGCCAAACGTGAGCGGCGTCTGGTGCATATCCCAATGGGTCGCTTCGGTGAGCCACGCGAGATCGTGAACGGTGCACTGTTTTTGGCATCGAACGAAAGTAGTTGGATGACGGGACAAAGTTTGATTATTGACGGCGGCATCACTTCGGCGTACGTGACCCCAGAAGGCCCCGCATGGTCGTAGGAATAGAGGCACAGTCGTCAGACTTAGGGGCACAGTCGTCAGACTTAGGGGCACAGTCGTGAAAGTTGCCTTCGTTGGTCTCGGTGTGATGGGTGGCCCGATGGCGCGTCACTTGGCGGCCAAAGGTCACGAGGTCACGGTGTACAACCGCACCGACGAAAAATCTCGGGCGTGGGTTGCTGCCCACGGTGGTAAGCAGGCGGCAACACCGCGCGCGGCTGCGGCCAACGTTGACATCGTTTTTGTGTGTGTCGGCAACGACGACGACGTGCGGTCAATAATCTATGGCCCCGATGGTGTGTTGGCCGGTGCGCGGTCGGGCAGCATCGTGGTCGACCACACGACGGCATCGGCAACTCTGGCCCGCGAGTTGGCCAATGCCTGCACCAAGCAGGATGTGGGTTTCATTGATGCGCCAGTTTCTGGCGGACAGGCAGGTGCCGAAAATGGGCAGTTGTCGGTGATGTGCGGCGCCA
>SYEA01000123.1 GCA_005800965.1 Actinomycetota bacterium
AGTGACGATCACAATCGTGAATTGCGACTTGATTTCTTGCATCAAGTCTTCGATGCGAGCAGTTGCGATTGGGTCGAGTGCCGAGCACGGCTCGTCCATCAGCACTACGTCTGGCTCTACAGCAATCGTTCGCGCGATACAAAGCCGTTGCTGCTGTCCACCCGATAATCCGAGCCCACTTGAATCCAAGCGATCCTTTACTTCGTCCCACAACGCAGCACCACGAAGGGACTTCTCCACAAGTTCGGCCAACTTCTTTTTGTCTTTTTCGCCGTTGACACGCGGTCCGTAGGCCACGTTGTCAAAGATGCTCTTAGGGAACGGGTTTGGCTTCTGAAACACCATTCCAACCCGACGTCGCACTTCGCCGGCATCCGCTTCGGGGCCATACATGTCGATGCCGTGATAGGTGATGCTTCCCTCGACCCGCGCACCAGCAATCAAGTCATTCATCCGATTGAAACAACGAATCAACGTGGTTTTGCCGCACCCTGACGGACCAATCAGTGCGGTAATTTGGCCGCGATAACACTCGAGATCCACGTTTTGCACGGCTTTGAAGTCGCCGTAAAACACATTGACGTCTTTGGCGGCTAACACCACATGGTCGGACGAACTGGGACTCTTGGAGTCTTTGGTAGCTGAAGTCATTGGCTTCAGAATAGGTGCTGCAACGGTTAAAGGATTCATCGTCACACCGCTTGACCCTGAGTTTTCCATGCCCACAGGCTCGCCGATACACCTGAATACAGCATGGGTTCAGGGTGAATATTGGGTTAACTGCGGTTGCATCTCAACCTGAACAGGCTGAGCCTGAAGAAAGTCACGAGCCATCCGCCAGAGACCACGGCAAGCGATACGAAGATCGGCAACTGCGAGACCCGGCGGGTCTAGCGCTGGAACTTGCTCCAGCCGTCCGTGACGAAATCAAGACGCTTGTTGATGCATCAATCGAATCACTCTGAGGCCAAGGTGCTCTAGCGCACTACCACCTAATGCGACTGCGGTCTCGAATGATGATGGCTACTGCGTTGAGCGCAAACAGCAAGAGCAACAGCACAACAATCGCAGCCGCTGCCAAGCCGCGGTACTCATCTTGTACTTCAGTCGCCCATTTGAAAATCATCAACGGCAGCACGGTGAAGTCGCTGTCAAAACCAGTGGGGTTGTAGCTCACGTAGGCCAAGGCGCCAAGCAAAATGAGCGGAGCGGATTCGCCCAGCGCACGAGAAACACCAAGGATGCTGCCCGTCGCGATGCCAGGGCGAGCAGCCGGCAACACCTGGCGATACACGGTTTGCCAGCGGGTGGCCCCGAGGGCATACGAACCTTCGCGGAGCGATGGGGGCACGGCTTTGAGGGCCTCGCGCGTAGCCACGATCATGAGGGGTAGCACCATCATGGTGAGCGTGGCGGCTGCTGAACCGACCGTGAAACCCCAACTGAGTGGCCCACGCACCACAAATGCCAGACCAAGGATTCCATAGACAATGCTCGGCACGCCAGCCAAGGTCTGGATGTTCACCGTGATGAACCGTTGCAAGCGCGAATTGGGGTTCGTGAATTCTTCAAGATAAATCGCTGTGCCAAGTGCAACCGACAGCGACACAAATCCGGAAGTGAGCGTGACCCACAATGAACCAAATAACGCTGATTGAATCCCGGAATCCTCAGGAAATGGAGAAGGAAAAAACGCAATGAAGTTCCAAGAGAGCGAGCTGGCACCAGAAATCAGGGTGTTAATCACCAGTGTCGCAAGTGTGAGCAGTGCCAACAACAGCGAAACCCACAATACGGTCAGAAATAGAGTGTCTTTATAACGTCGCGACGGTGACGTGCTATCGCTGAGCGAAGCGACCAACTCTGTTGTGGTCATTCGTATACCTCACGAAACCGTCTTACCACTTTGCGCGACAACATATTGAGCCCGAAGGTAATGATGAAAAGCAACAAGCCAACTGCGAAAATAGTTTGGTAACCCTTTGAGTCGACCGGTTGATCACCGATGCCAGCAAAGCCGATGTACGAGGCCATGGTCTGCATTTCACTACCAAGATTGAAAGTCCATACGGCTTGTGACCCGGCAGCAAGCAGCACAATCGTGGTTTCACCGATCGCTCGCGACAGCGCGATGATGACTGCCGCCATAATTCCCGAGAGCCCAGCCGGAAGGATGACACCAGTGCAGACTTCACGACGAGTTGCGCCAAGAGCAAACGCTCCTTCAACGAGCGAATTGGGCACCGCGGCCATCGCGTCGTCGGCAAGGGTGGCCATCATGGGCAGAATCATGAGCCCAACGGTGATACCTGCAGCTAGACCGCTATAGATACCAACATCTGAAAACGGCCAAATATTTTTTGCGATGTAGGGCCCCACGAAAACGAGAGCAAAGAACCCGAACACCACCGTCGGCACCCCAGCCAGAACTTCCAGCACCGGCTTGAGAATACGTCGAGTGCGCTCCTTGGCGTATTGGTTGAGAAAGAATGCGATACCAATCCCTGCCGGTACGGCCACGATGGTCGCGGTCAACATGACGAGCAACGTGCCGACAATCAACGGCCACACACCAAACTCACCGTTCTCATATTGCGGGTACCAGGCCGTTGAGCCAAAGAAATCACCAAGCGAGACTGGATCGGCATATTGAATCAGGCTTTCATCTGCAAATGAGATGTCGCTTGAGTCGCGTAGCCCAGCGCCGGACTCTTCGATACCGACGAAGGTTTCGTCACTGGCATAGCCGGAAATGGCGCGTTCTGTAAAAAACTTGTAGGTGGGCTGCACCAATGAGAACACGATGCCAATGGTGATGATGACACCGGACGAAGCGATCAGCGCGAGGACGCCAACGACAACCTTCTCGATTCGGCGCTGCTTTTTGACATGGCCGGTGGGCAGCAAGCTTGCTGCTGTGGCACTGGAAATTGTCGTCATCAGCTGCTCCTTGACCCTTTACTTGTATCACAAAAGAAAACACCGTGGCTCCAGGGGGAAGGGAACCCCCGGAGCCACGGGATTAGCGAATTACTTACTCAGCCCTTTTTCTTAGGCAATGCAGCAATCCTGGCCAAAGCACCGGTCAATGCCTTGATTTGCGTGTCGGTGAGTGGCACGAAGATCGCGTCATCACTGATTTGCTTCACGTTCGTCGCAAAGAAGTTGACGAATGCACCCACGGCTGGGTTGTTGATGAGTGAGCTGTTCTTTGGGTAGATGAAGAGCGGGCGTGACATTGGGTAGGTATTGCCCTGCACGGTCGCAATCGTCGGCTCGACACAACCAGCACCCTTGTCCAACTTCAGAGTCTTCACTTTGTCAGCATTTTCAATGGCGTAGGAGAGACCGAAGTAACCCACACCACCGGCATCACCGTTGACGCCACGCACGGTGACGTTGTCATCTTCAGATGTCGATGCGTCCTTGCGGAGGTTGGCCTTGCCACCTACACCCGAAAGATCTCCGAAGGCATCAAAGGTTCCCGAGTCTGTACCCGCGCCGAACAGCTTGATCGTCGTGGAGGGCCAAGACGAGTTGATGTCCGACCACTTGGTTGGGGCAGTTGCAGAGGTCTTCCATAACTTCGTCACTTCGCTCATCTTCATGCAGTCGATTGGGTTGCTCTTGTTCACGACGAGTGCGAGACCGTCGTTGGCAATCGGGATCTCGGTGAATGTAATGCCATTCGCCGCACAAATTGCCGCTTCTGACGATTTGATTGCGCGCGAAGCGTTTGAGATATCGGTTTCACCACGGCAGAACTTTTCAAAACCGCCACCCGTTCCGGCAATACCAACGGCGACTTTGACGCCTTTCTTGCCGTTGACGCTCTTGGTGGCCGTCTCGAAGTACTTCGCAGCAACCGTTGCCAGCGGTGCAACGGTGCTCGAACCATCAACTCGGATGCTGGCATTCTTGGCACTCGACATCACCCACTGCGCATCGGCTGCTTTGCCGGTCAGTGTCTTCCACTTGAATGCCGCCTTTTTCTTTGGGTCAGCTGAATGCAACGAGGTGCCCGGAACGATCTCGCAGCGAATATAACTGGTTCCAACTTTTGCAATTTTGTAGGCATCACGCTGTTCGCACTTGTCACCAGACTTGGCGGCGAATACGGGTGCGCCAACAGCCAATGTGCTGGCTACGACGGCCGTGGCGATGAGGCCTCGAACGAGTTGTTTACGGAACGATGTCATGTGGTGATCCTTTTTGGGTTGGATGTTTTACGCAGCCGAAACTATGCGCACGAGACAACCAGCAACCGACAAAATCCGAAACACATCACCAACTTTTTATGAACACCAGGTGAACTAGGCGGTGAGGCTGGCCAGTTTCTCTTTAACCTTGGCCAGCGACGGGTTGGTCATGGCCGTGCCGTCGGCAAATACCAATGTGGGCACGGTCTGGTTGCCGTTATTAACCCGCTCGACGATTTCGGCCGTACCCGGGGTGGTTTCGATATCGACTTCTGCAAAATTAATGCCGTCGTCCTGCATCATGCGCTTCAGGCGCTTGCAGTAGCCGCACCACGTGGTGGTGTACATGGTGACGTCGGGTGTTGTGCCTGACGGCTCAGGTGTGATTCCGGGCGACTCAGCCACCCGACACCTCAGACACCTTCTTTTTGCCCTTCGAAATCCACGGCATCATGCCGCGCAACTGGGCGCCGACCTTTTCGATTGGGTGGTTTTTGCCTGCATTGCGCAACTCGCTGAAACGCTTGCGGCCAGAATCGCTCTCGGCAATCCACTCTTCGGCAAACTTGCCCGTTTGAATTTCTTCAAGGATGGTCTTCATGCGCTTCTTGGTATCGGCGTCAATAATGCGCGGGCCACGTGACACATCGCCATATTCGGCGGTGTCGCTGATGCTGTAACGCATACCGGCGATGCCTTCTTCGTACATGAGGTCCACAATCAGTTTCACTTCGTGCAAGCACTCGAAGTACGCCATCTCGGGTTGATAACCCGCTTCAACGAGTGTTTCGTAGCCAGCCTGCACCAACGCAGTGAGCCCGCCACACAGCACCACCTGTTCGCCGAACAAGTCAGTTTCGGTTTCTTCGGGGAATGTGGTTTCGATCACGCCTGCACGGCCGCCACCAACGGCCGAGGCGTACGACAACGACAACTGTTTGGCGGTCCCCGTTGCATCTTGCGACACTGCAATGAGCGCTGGCACACCACCGCCCTCGGTAAACGTGCGGCGCACAAGGTGACCAGGGCCTTTCGGGGCAATCATGATCACGTCCACACCCTTGGGCGGTGCGATGCGCTCGAAGCGAATGTTGAAGCCGTGCGCAAAGGCGAGTGCCTTTCCGTCGGTGAGGTGTTGCTTGACGTGCTCGTCGTAGATCTTTTTTTGTTCGGTGTCAGGGGCCAGCAGCATGATGACATCAGCCCACTTGGAGGCGTCGGCAATCGACATGACCTGCAAGCCGGCAGCTTTGGCTTTGGCGGCTGATGCCGAGCCGTCGCGCAGACCCACCACTACATCGACACCCGACTCTTTCAAGTTGAGGGCATGAGCATGTCCTTGGCTGCCGTAACCGATAATCGCTACTTTTTTGCTGCGAATAATCGAGATGTCGGCATCTTTGTCGTAGTACACGTTTGCGGCCATTATCTTGCCTTTCCTTGGGATGAATGAGTGGTATTCGAGGATGCTGCCGACTGTGCTGATGACGGTGCTGCGCGGTCGAGTTTAGGCAGCGCCACCAGACCAGTGCGCTGGGATTCGACGATGCCGTACGGGTGGAGTGCTTTCATGAAGTCGTCAATGGCACTTGGGCTGCCGTCGAGGCTTACGGTGAGTGCTTCAACGCCGACCGACAAAATTCGGGCCTCAAAAATATTCGTGAGTTCCACAATTTGGCTGCGCTGTTCAGCCGTGGCTTTTACCGTGACCATAATCAACTCGCGCTCGACCGAAAAGCGTGGGTCAAGTTCGCTGATGCGCACCACATCGATGAGCTTGAACAACTGTTTGGTCATCTGCTCGAGTGGCGCACTTTGCAAATCCACCACGATGGTGATGCGGCTGTAATCAGGATGTTCGGTTGGGGCAACGGCCAGCGAAAAAATGTTGTAGCCGCGGCGGGCAAACAACGCCGAGACCCGCGCCAACACACCAGGACGATTTTGCACCAACACCGACAACACGTGGTGCTGCGAGTCCTGGCCGTACGGGTTGCTACCACTCACTTCAAGAACTCCCGGCGGGAATCTTGCGAGTGGTGCAACAGAATGTCATCATTGCTCTTGCCGGCGGGAACCATCGGAAACACTTTTTCGTCTTCGGCCACCCGGAAGTCGACAACCACGGGGCGGTCGTTGATGGAATTTGCCTTGTCGATTGCTGCTTCAACCTCCTGTGGGTCGTCAACGCGAATACCGACACAACCCATGGCCTCGGCCCACTTCACGAAATCCGGCAGGGTGCCCGAGAGGTTCACTTCGCTGAAGCGCTCACCGTAAAACATCTCCTGCCACTGGCGCACCATGCCGAGGTACGAGTTGTTGAGAATGCCGATTTTCACCGGGATTCTCTCGAGTGATGCAGTGACGAGTTCTTGCGCGGTCATCTGGAAGCAACCGTCACCGTCCACGGCCCACACCGTTTTGTCGGGACGTCCGACTTTGGCACCGATTGCTGCCGGCACGGCAAAACCCATGGTGCCCAACCCACCCGAGTTGACCCACGTGTAGGGCTCTTCAAAGTTCCAGTATTGGCTGGTCCACATTTGATGTTGACCAACGCCCGACACCACAATCGTGCCCTCTGGTGCGCCGTCACGAAGTTTTTCCAAGCAGAACTGGGGCTTGAGCGCCGCACCCGGCTCGCTTTGGTCGTAGGCCAGTGGAAACTGTTCACGCCAACCACTCACGCGACTGCGCCATGGGCCAACATCGGCCTGAGTTTCGCCCGACTGCAGCAAGTCTTTGATGGCCTTCAGCATTTCTTCGATCACCAATCGACAGTCACCAACGATCGGCACATCTGGGCGACGCACCGTGCCCTGCTCGGCGGGGTCGATGTCGACGTGGATGATTTTTGCATCCGGCGCAAACCCCGACACCTTGCCGGTGACACGGTCGTCGAAGCGCGAACCGAGAGCAATGAGTAGGTCGGCTTTTTGCATCGCGGTTACGGCAGTGGCGGTGCCGTGCATGCCGGGCATGCCCAAACACAACGGGTGCGAGTCGGGGAATGCCCCACGCGCCATCAATGTGGTGACCACGGGAATTTGGGTGAGTTCGGCAAGTTCACGCAACACACCGGCAGCGCGTGCTTTCAACACACCGCCACCCACATATAACACGGGTTGGCGCGCGGCCAAAATCATGCGCGCTGCTTCTTTGATCATCTTCGTATGGCCTTTTGCATTGGGGCGATAGCCGGGCAGGCTGTCGCGCACTTCGTCGTCGCTCGGCCAATACCAATCCATTTCGTTCTGCAGAACATCTTTGGGAATATCGATGAGCGTTGGGCCAGGACGACCAGTGGTGGCAATATAAAACGCTTGGCGCACGACCATCGGCAAGTCTTGGGCGCTCATCACCAACTCGTTGTGTTTGGTGATGCTGCGGGTGATGCCCACGGTGTCGCACTCTTGAAATGCGTCGGTGCCAATTGCAGCGGTGGGCACCTGACCAGTGATGCCAACCATCGGAATGGAGTCCATATATGCATCGCACAGCGGCGTGACCAGGTTGGTGGCCGCCGGGCCGCTCGTCACCATGGCCACACCTGGTCGACCAGTGACGTGGGCATAACCCTCGGCCATGTGACCAGCACCTTGTTCGTGGCGCACGAGAATGTGGCGAATCTTCGACTCGATCAATGGGTCATAGGCCGGCAAGATACAGCCACCTGGCAAACCAAACATGACGTCCACGTTTTCGTGCTCGAGGGCGCGAATGAGGGCTTGTGCCCCGGTGAGTTTTTCTTTCATGGAGGTCTCTTTCTCAATTCTCGCTGTGGATTCGGGTTTTCGTGTTTTTAGGTATAAAAAAACCTCCCCTTTTGGGGGGGAGGTGGCGCCCGTATATATAGACGGGCGCTTAGACAAGTACTACAACGGCCACCACATGGCGGGCTGGGACGCCCCCATCAACTCTGGTACGGCAATTCATAGTGATTTCAGTGTGCCAGCGGTCTGCGAGGGTTCACAACCTCAGCCGGGTTGCACCACCACCAGCACGCGTCGTGAGAGGTCGCGGCTCACCACCAGCGCCGGCAACACCTGCTGCGATACGGCCTCGACTATTTCGGTGGTGGCTTGGGTGCCGGTCATGGCTGGTGGCGACACCCTTTCGGCCACTTGCACCTTGCCTGACACCGCCACACCCACCACCGTGCGCACACCTGGCACACGACGAGCGAGCAATGCACACACGGCATCGGCACGTGACCGTGCCAGATCGCGCAACAGTCTGACGGGGCCCGAGCCCGCCCCACCCACACACGTGATGCTGTCATCTGCCGTGAGGGTTGCTGCAAACGCAGCGACTTGACGGCGTTGCGTGCTGCTCAAGGTGATGGCCAGTGGTGCAAACGGGCGGAGCACCAACGAACGGACAGCCGGTGGCGGCGCGAGCGTTGTTGTAGTCGTTGGTGCGACTGTCGTCATCGTTGTTGGTGCGAGCGTCGTCGTTGTTGGTGCGAGCGTTGTCGTTGGCGCGAGTGTTGTTGTTGGTGCGGGCGTTGTCGTAGTAGTTGGTGCGACTGTCGTCGTCGTTGTTGGTGCTACGGGTGTCACTGTTGCGCTTGCCGTCGACACCACTCCATCGGCCACATCGTTGCGTGCCGTCACGCGAAAGCGATAGGTCGTGGCGTTGGTCAACCCCGTCACCGTTGCCGAGGTGAGTGCCGATGTGCCGTCAACAAACGTGCTCCACGATGTGTCATTGGTCGAATACTCCACCACATAGTCGGTGATTGCACTGCCACCATCACTGGCTGGTGCGGCCCAGGTGAGCGATACCAAGCCGTCCCCAGCCGTGCCGGTTGGTGCACCGGCACGGCCAGGTTCGGTGAGCGACATCACACGGCGATCGGTTCCAAGATGCACCGATGTGAGGTTGTCGCCCATCTCGTTTGCGCCATCACCCAGCGTGCTGGTGCTGCCCAAGCCGAGACGACCACTTGAACCAAGACCAAAACATTTGAGGGCCCACGTATCGAGCACGACACACGTGTGGGCCACGCCGGCCACCACAGTGCGGGCAGTGCGACTAGTGCCAAGATCGATGGCAGCCAGAGTGTCGCCGAGTTCACCTGGTTGATCGCCGCGATCGTTTTGGTTGCCCGTACCCAATCGACCGTTTGCACCACTACCCCAGCACTTCACCGTGTTGTTGTCGAGCACCGCACAGGTGTGGGCAGCACCAGCACTCAAGCCCACTGCCGTGCGGCCAGCCCCAAGTGGCACCGCCGTGAGTGCAGCACCCATTTCGCTGGCGCCGTCACCGATGTCGTCCTCAGCACCAGTGCCTAGGCGCCCCGTGGCAGCAACACCCCAACACACCACGTCATTCAGATCACGAATCACACAGGTGTGTGCTGCCCCAACACTGATTGCCTTGGCTGTGCGCCCCGCACCAATATCCA
>SYEA01000124.1 GCA_005800965.1 Actinomycetota bacterium
ATCAACCAGGTCGAGGTGGCCACCACGCGGTTGCCGAGGGTTGCGCCGATGTGGGCAGTTTGCGGCTCGTCGTCGCCGTCGTATGCGGCATCCTGCGATGGTGTGCCCCGTCGCAACACATCGAGCCGCACAGCCAGGGCATCGGCCACGGTGATGCGTCGAATCGTGAAGGCCGGCGACATTGCACTCAATTCTGGCGGGCAGTCACCTATGCGGACAACGTCGCAAACTCGATGGAGCGATGGCACAACGCAGCGCCCTCGGCACGATCGTGGGTTACATGCACCACAGTGGTGCCTAGTTGCTCAAAAAGGCTGCGAACATCGCCCAGCAACTGGTCGTGCAACTCATCATCAAGGCCGTTGAGTGGCTCGTCGAGCAGCACGATGTTTGGCCCACCAACCAAAGTTCGGGCAAGCGCAACACGCTTGGCCTCGCCCCCCGACAAACTCGCCGTGCGACGATGTTGAAAGCCGCTGAGCCCCACACGCTCGAGCCATTCTTGGGCAATGATGGAGCGCTCGCGTTTTGCGACACCACGCACCCGCAGCGCATACGACACGTTGTCGGCCACGTCGAGATGGGCAAAGAGTTGATCGTCTTGAAACACCAACCCCACGCCACGTCGGTGGGCTCGGGTGTGGGTCACATCCTGGTGATCAAGGCTGATTGACCCAGCGTCAACGTGCACCAGACCTGCGATGGCATGCAGCAGGGTGGTTTTACCGCAACCGCTTGGGCCGTGCACTGCAACGCGTTCACCAGGTTGCACCACCAGCGCAACGCCATCGAGCACTCGACGCCCGTCACGCACCACCACGAGATCAGCGACGTGCAACACGGTCAGACCTCCCGAGGGCAGATTCCACCAATACGAGAGCAGCGATACACACCGCCACGAGTAGTGACGCCAGCACAAAAGCCTGTGCCCGCACCAAGTCGCCAGTGCGCGAGAGCAAACGAGCAATCACGACCGGCATCGTTTCGCCACCTGCCCGCGACATGAGCGACGCCGCACCAAACTCGCCAAGTGACACCGCAATGATCAAGCCGAGTGATGCCACGATCGCAGGGCGCATGCGACGCAAGTCGATATCGACGAGGCGGCGCAATTCTCCGGCACCGAGCACCGCAGCCGCTTGATGCAAACCAATCGGTGTGGTGCGCCAGGCCGGCACCAACACCCGAACTGCAAGCGGAAACGCCACCAAGGTGTGGGCAAGCGCCACGAACCACCACTTTGCGCGCCAGTCAAACCAACCGATGTCGAACGTGAGCATGAGACCAAGACCCAACGTCACCGGCGACACGGCGAGGGCCACGATCGAGAACATGTCGATGAGGCGTCCAATCGCGCCCAACCGAACGACGGCCAAAGTGGTGAGTATTGCCAGTGCCACACCCAAAACACCCGCCAACAGTGCCGTACGCGCCGAAGCCCAGATTGACGCAGCGAGAGACGCGTCATAGATCGCGCGCCAGGCCGCCAGCGACAATGTGTCGCCTACCTGCACTGATCGCCACAGCAATGCAGCAATTGGCAGCAACACGAATATTGCCGTTGCGATTGCCACACAACAGGCAAAGAGTCGTTGGCGATGGGCAACAGCAGTGAGTGGCAATGTGTTGGGGCGTGCAAGTCGCTGCTCATGACCGCTGAGTTGACGAACCACACCAATCACACTGACGACGATGACGAGTTGCACGAGAGCGAGCACGTTGGCTGCTGGTATGTCGCCGATGCCGAATGCCCGCAAGGCGATGTCGCTTTCCAGCGTGCTACGACGGGTGCCACCGAGCACTCGCACCACCGCGAATGAAGTGAAGCAGTATAAAAAAATCACTGCGGCAGCCGCAGCCACAGCCCCTCGAATGAGCGGCCAGACAATGGTGCGCCAGACAGTGATGGGCGAGGCACCAAGTGTGCGAGCAGCGTTGATGAGTTGGATGTCAAGTAACTCGAGGCGCGCACCAACCACGCGCACCACGACCGCGATGTTGAAATACGCGTGGGCGATCACCACTGCAAACATGGTGTAGTGCAACGAGCGCGGCAATACGGCGAGAAATGCCGTGGCCACTACGACCGATGGCAGCAAAAAGCCCACAGTGGTAGTGGCCCGCAGGATGCGTCGACCATGAAAGCGATGCAGGCCGATGAGCCAGGTAACCGGGGCAGCAACTATGAGTGTGACGGCAACACTGATTGCAGATTGCCATAGTGAAAACCACACCAGGCGCCATGTTGATGGCAAGGCGAGAACGCGTGAAACATCCGACGGCGCAACGAACCCGCCAACCATGGTGAGCACCGGCGCGACCAGAAACACCCCGAGCCACACCGACACCACGCTCAGTGCCACGCGTGCTGGGGCAGGGTGCCAGACGGGCTCGCTCATGGACAAGGACTCGCTCATGGACAAGGGCTCGCTCATCGCAGCATGATGTCGCTGAATTGCTCAAGCCATTCGGCCCGCCGTTCGGCAATGACGGCTGGGTCAATTGTTCGTGGGTTCTCGGGCCGTAGTGCATAGTCGAGAAACTCTTTGGGCACGCTGGCTGTGTTGTTGATTGGCCACACAAACTGAGTGAGCGGTAAGTCTTCTTGAAACTGGCGCGACACCAAGAAGTCGATGAGTAGTTGGGCTTGTGGCTCGTGTTTGGTGCCACGCAGAATGCCCGCAAATTCATATTGCCGAAAGCAGGTGAGTGCGGCAACTGCCGTTGGGGCTTGCGTCGGGCGTGGATCAGCAAAGATCACTTCAGCCGGTGGGCTCGTTGCATAACTCACCACCAAAGGCCGTTCGCCATCGGAGGCCGCAGTGAAATGCCCGTAGTACGCATCACTCCACGACTCCACCACGAGAACGTTGTTGTCGCGCAACGTTTGCCACCATTGCTGCCAACCTTCACCGAACTCGGCAATGGTCGCCAACAAAAAAGCCAAACCAGGCGATGACGAAATTGGGTTGGGTGTGACCAACAGGTTGCGATAAGTGGACGATGCGAGTGCCTGCAGCGTGAGCGGGGGTGTGATGTTGCGCTCGGTAAACCACGCCTTGTCATAGTTGATGCATACGTCGCCTGAGTCGACTGGGGTAACTGCGCCATCGGGTGCCAGCGCGACGGCCACTGCGTCGAGATCATCGCGGTGCACCGTGATGTACGGCACGAAAACATCGGCATTGACAGCGCGCGAAAGCAAGGTGTTGTCCACGCCCCACAACACGTCACCTTCAGGGTTGCCGCTGGCTAGCACTGCTTTGGTGACGAGGGTGCCGGCGTCACTATTGCGAACGAGTTCAACTTTGATGCCGGTCTCCAGCGTGAAGTCATCAAAAATGGTTTCGGTGGGGGTGAACGATTCGTGGGTTAACAACCGAAGGGTGACCGGCTCGTTAGTGGTGACGTCTACATCAGCGGTATTTCCCCCGGCACACGCAGCAAGCAGCGTGCCTGCAGTGGCCAAGCCGATCAGCAGGGAGCGCAGTTTCATACTGGTGTATCCACAGTGACAATGAGGCGACCAGTGGTAACCGTGACCGAGACTTCATCAGCCCTCGCCCGATTACTAATTCCCCGTGAGGCAGCAGCAATCAGCGACCCGTCGCTCAGCGGCCAGTGCAAGTTGCTTGTGGTAACGCCGTGTGCATCGCCCCCGAACGGGATCAACCCGATGACATCGCCGGTGGTACAGGAAATAGTGATGGTTTCGCCCGATCGCACGGGGTAGGCCCGTGAACGTGCGAGGCGCACTTCGATTCGCGTGCCCCGCAGCGAATCCAAAAACATCACCGCGAACAGCGCCAATTGGTGATCGAGGCGCCCGCCGCCACCGCTGAGCACGATGAGCCGTGTGACGCCAAGGCTGGCCGCATATCGCATCGCGAGCTCGGCGTCACTTTCATTTTTGTCGACAGCGTGCTGCACCACGATTGTGCCGAGAGCCTTAAGTGCTTCGAGTGCGGTCGTCTCGATTGAATCCATATCGCCAATCACCACCGAGATATCGAGCCCGAGCATTGGTGCCAACTCCACACCAGAATCGGCGGCAATGACCGTGCAATTCGCGGGCAGAGCACCGATGGCTTTCGCGTCTATCGCATCTCCACCGAGCAGCACGATTGCGGTCTCGGTGTTTGCTGCAACCGTCGTCATATCGCTCCCTCCGCTGGCATTACCCAGATCAGGTCTGCGGGTCGGTGGTGGCTACCACCCTCTCAGCCCGATATTTCTCGGGCTCCCCGTGCTTGTGACGCAAACTCTAACGGCAAGAACGAGTGTGACAGCGACGGTGCTCAGTAGCCTGCGAAGCGTGTCAGGCACCAAACAATCACCGTTTGCCGGGTCGGTGCCCACATCGCCCTTGGCCGACTCAGTTTCGGGTGACTCAGCGGCCACTTCGCCTCGCGACACGATCATTTCGGTCTCGCCCGTTGCCTTGGAAAAGTTAAAAGAATTGCGGGCCACCGAACCCGATGCCGAGAAACTCGGGCTGCGTCTTGCCGTGGTATCACCACCAGGGGAAGATTTTCGCTACGACCTCGTGTTTGAAGAATTCTTGAAATCGGCGTTTACCGACGAGGTGCGCACGATCGATGGATTTAAGTTCATCATGCCTGCCAGTGACGTGGATTCGCTGCGTGGCGCCGAACTTGACTACAACGAGCAAGCTGGGCTCGTGTTGCGCAACCCGAATCGGCCCAAAGCCCCGGCCATCGAGGGCCTTGTACGCGATGACGAAACGTCAGCGCAAATCGAAGCAATCGTGTCGGTAGACGTGAACCCGATGTTGGCGGCCCATGGTGGCTTCGTCACGTTCGCTGGCCACGACACCGAGGGCACCGCCTATTTCACGATGGGTGGCGGTTGCCATGGTTGCTCGATGAGCAAACAAACGATGCTCGATGGAGTGCAGACCATGATTACCGAGCGGGTAGCGACCATCACCAAAGTGCGCGACCTCACGGACCACTCCAGCGGCGCCAACCCGTATTTCAGCTAACTAGCTGTCACCACCCCGTCGCTGGGCCGCTGCTGCCTCGATACATGCAGTCGGAGCCTTTTTCGTAATACGTTGCACCTCGCGATTGGGTGACAAATTGGTTCCTTGTTTCCAGGCGTCCAAATACGGTTGTGGCCAGATTTCGCCACGCCGCACATTTTGCTCAGACATGGGGCAAATTCGTGACATTCCAAAATGTAGATGACATAGCGTGATGCGGGCATTGCCTGATGCTCCAACGGTGCCGATTTTTTGCCCGGATGCAACATGTTGCCCAGATTTCACCATCAACCGCCCGAGATGTGAAAAGTAATAGCGCACGAAGTCGTCGCCATGCAGGGTGATCGTCAACCCACCGCGGGTTCCTGGCTCATCTACTTTCGCATCCCAGGTATCAATGTCTCGTACTGCGTGGATGACCCCGGAGATGGGTGCGCGAACAAGCTGTCGGCAGCCAGTCAAATCGGCAGCGGGGTAGTCGAGATGATCTCGTGGGTAAAACACGTTGGGCCCGGATACCGGA
>SYEA01000125.1 GCA_005800965.1 Actinomycetota bacterium
AGCGACTGCTCTCGGTGGTTCAGTCACTAGCCTGACAGCACGCGGGATGTAGCACAGCTTGGCTAGTGCGCCTGGTTTGGGACCAGGAGGTCGCAGGTTCAAATCCTGCCATCCCGACAACATCATGTCTTCGGCGCTCAGCAACAAAGAAAAGTACGTCTCGCTCGTCACGTTTCGCCGTGACGGCACAGCAGTTGCAACTGCAGTCTGGTTTGCCGCGATGGGCAACGAGTTCGGTGTCATCACCGAAACCAACGTGGGCAAAGTCAAGCGCATTCGCAACAACCCCGCAGTCACTTTGCAGGTGTGCGACCTCAAAGGCACGGTAAACACCGATGCCCCTGTGCTCGCTGGCACGGCACGGCTGGTGACCGGCACCGAAGCCTTGGCCGTACGCAAGGCAATCGCCAAAAAATATGGGTCGGTCTATGCGATGTTCAGCATCTATTGGAACGTCACCACGTTGTGGGGAAAACTTCGTGGGCGCAACGAACACCTCGATGAGACCGCAATCTTGTTTCGCCTTGCCGCCTAGTGCGCAGCCGAAAAACTGTCGACGCGCTCAACTCGGTCGGTGATGGAGTCGAGAAAGTCAAGATCGGGGTCAATGCCGATGCCCGGACCCGTCGGAACGTCGAGGTGTCCATTGCGCAGCTCGAACGGCGCAGTGACATCACGACGGAAGTATCGAGCCGATGCAGACGTATCGCCTGGCAACGTGAAACCAGGCAGAGCCGCTAGCGCCAAATTGGCTGCTCGACCGATGCCGGTTTCCAGCATTCCCCCGCACCACACGGGGACGCCGCGCTCGTAGCACAAGTCGTGGATCTTCTTGGCTTCGAGATACCCACCCACTCGACCGGGCTTGATGTTGATGATGCTGCAGGCGCCGATGTCGAGCGCTTCGCGGGCAACCTCGGCGGAGAGGATCGATTCGTCGAGACAAATCGGCGTGCGCACTACCTTGGCGAGTTGAGCGTGTGATGCAACTTGCTCTTCCGGTAGCGGCTGCTCGATAAGCAGCAGATTGAAGGCGTCCAATTGAGCCAAGTGCTTCGCATCGCTCAATTCATAGGCCGAGTTGGCATCCACCTGCAACAGCAGGTCGTCACCGAACGTGGTTCGTACTGCGCGCACGGGCTCGATGTCGAAGCCCGGCTCGATCTTCAACTTGATGCGCAGATAGCCATCGTCGAAGTAACCCTGCACCACTCGGAGTAGATCTTCGATACTTGGTTGGATTCCCACCGACACCCCCGAACGCACTCGGGTTTGCGTGGCACCAAGAAACGTCCCGAGGCTTACGCCGGCGCCACGCAACTGAAAATCAAGCAACGCGGTTTCGAGTACGGCCTTAGCCATGGAGTGTCCACGTATGCCACGCACCGACTCGGTGAACGACTCGGCAGTGGTGTTGCTCTGTACCAACGGCAACATGAACCGCCGCAATACTTCTTCGCATCCGTCGACATACTCACTTGAGTACATCGGTTCGCTCATGGCCACACATTCGCCCCAGCCGATGACGCCGTCGCCCGACACCTCTATATAAAGCAAGTCGCGGGCGGTCTCGACCCCAAAGCTCGTACGAAACGGCGACACCAGATCTATGTGCGCGCGCCGCAGACGAATTTCGGTAATCACACGCGGCCCGCTGCGGTCATGCTCGTGCCACCGCATAGCTGCCATCGCTCATGACGCCGACTACTTTCCATCCACCAGCGAATGCTTTGCGCAACTCAACTCGCTGGGCTGCGCGCCATTGGGCTGCTGCAGCCCGATCGGAGCGACGCAGGGCTTCGATGTCTTGTGGTGTGGCGATGCTCCATTCTGCCGCAGCAACATGCTGGGCTATTGGCGCCACCCCGTTGCAGCCTGCGACCGCCCAACGCACCAACAATCTGTCGGTGTGTTCGCCCTGGTTGAGCCCATCGTTGATGGCACCATAAAAGTCTTCGTGATAGTCGGTAACTCGCGCACCGAGTTTTGCCAAGTTGAAATATGCGTTGCGACGCACTAGCGGGTCGAAAGTCCAGGTGATGGCAGCAATTCCCCGCTCATTGGCCCAATCCCATTGGTGCCGCTTGAGTGCTTCGCCAACCCCGCTCGAGTTGTGTGCAGGCAACACACCCGTCACATGCGAATGCAGGGTTGGCTCGTCATTGTGTGTACCGAGAAACCCCCAGCTCGCCCCGACCAGCTGGTCACCGACCCACGCCAGTGAGGCATAACCACCGGCGTGCACCGTGGCGATGATGACCTCGTTGGGCACCATACCCTCCATCGCCCAGACCTGGTCAAACAACGCCCCGGCTTGCTCGCATTCGACGCGACTCTGTGCAGCGGTGATTCGCACCAGCAAAACGCTAGTTCGCATCCCCCCACATGACTGCGCAAGTATGTAGCCATGCCTGTTCAAGTAACCGTCGTTGACCATCCAGTTGCCCAAGAGGCACTCACCAACCTGCGCGACCAAAACACCACCAACCAAATTTTTCGCGCCGAAATGCGCAGGCTGTCACTCGTGGTGGTTGCCGAAGCAACCCGGCGGATTCCGACTACGCCTCGCAAGGTAACCACGCCACTGGCCACCACCGATGGTGTGCAACTTGCGAGTCGTCCGGTACTGGTGCCCATTTTGCGTGCTGGTCTGGGCATGCTGCCGGCAGCCATGGAGTTGCTCCCGGATGCCGACATTGCGGTGGTGGGTGTGCAGCGCGACGAAGAAACCCACGAACCGAGTGAGTACGTTGCCAAGTTGCCCACGAATCTGAGCGGTCGCACGTGTGTGGTGCTCGACCCCATGCTGGCCACCGGTGGCTCGCTCGCCCACGGTTGCAAAATTCTGGTGGATCGAGGAGCCAGCAGCATGATTTTTGTTGCATGCGTGCTCGCAGCCCCAGAGGGCATCAAATTTCTCGAATCCACCGGCATGAACCTGCACATCATTACCGCATCCATTGACAGCCACTTGAACGAGCGCGCCTTCATCGTGCCGAGCCTCGGCGACGCCGGCGATCGACAGTTTGGCCCGCCAAACTAAAAACACAGTTTGGCCCGCCAAACTAAAAACACAGTTCGGCCCACCGAACTGACGGGCGCTCTACACCCACGGCGGTTTCCTTTCGCGGAAGTGTGCACCGGAAAGTCCGTCAGCGTGCGGCGAATTGCAGAGTGGCGCAGAGCCGCGATGCGGATTTATACGTTGAAAGCGTCTCCGTCGGGGTACGGGAACCACTCCGGGTCGGGCTGTGCAGTTGGCGCGATCATCACCATCTTGCTGCGGCGGAATTGGTCGAGGCCTTCGGCACCGAGTTCGCGACCGGAGCCGGTGAACTTTCGCCCACCGAATGGGATGGCGTCGTTGTCGTTGAGCGGTGTGTTCACCCACACGATGCCGCTCTCGATTTCGTTCACCGCGCGGAATGCCTCGGCCAAGTTCTCGGTGTAGATGTTGGCTCCGAGACCCAGGTCCGAATCGTTGGCGAGGGCAATGGCTTCGTCGAGATCACGCACACGACACACTGGGGCAAGCGGGCCGAAACACTCACCGTGCATGATGTCGAAATTCGCCTGCACCTCGAGCACCGTAGGTTCGTAGAACGCACCGGTCGTCACATGCGATGGACGTCGACCACCCGTACGAATGACCGCCCCCTGATCCACCGCTCGTGCGACGATTTGCTCGACACGGTCGCGCTCACGATGCGAGGCCATTGGCCCTATATCCACTGCGTCGAGACCATTGCCGATGCGAAGCGCCTTTGCCTGCTCGGTGAGCGCCGCAACGAACTGATCGTAGACGTCAGTGTGCACGTAAAAGCGTTCCGCCGAGGTGCATACCTGCCCACAATTGAGGAAAGCCGCAAACGCTGCGCCACGTGCCACTGCATCGAGCGGCGCGGATGGCATCACGATGAACGGATCGTTTCCCGATGCTTCGATGAGTGCGGGCTTGAATCGCTCCGCTGCGGCTCTCGCGACTGCCTGTGCCGCTGGAACGCTGCCAGTGAAAGCAACGCCGTGCGTGTGCTCGTGTGCCACGAGACGCTGCCCCACCTCGGCGCCACCCGTGACCACCTGAACGAGACCCGGCGGCAAGTGATCGAACGCCTCCATCAGCGTGAGCAACGTCAATGAGGTGAGCTCTGAAGGCTTCACGATGATGGCGTTACCGGCCGCAAGGGCTGCAGCTGCCTGCCAACCAAAAAGCAGCATCGGAAAGTTGAACGGAACGATGGACACGATGGTGCCCAACGGCTCCTTCATCACCATGTGCAACTGCCCAGCCATTGCTGGCCCGGCTACGCGGCCCTGCTCGTTGCGCGCAATCTCGGCGTAGTAACGAAACGCCGACGCCGATGCCCCACCTTCCCAGTTGCTTTCGCGGAAGGGTTTGCCCATCTCACGGGTGAGACACTCCCCCGTGGCTCGCGTGATCGCCAACATGCGGTCGGCGATCTGATGCATGGCGTTGGCGCGATCAAGCGCACTCATCGCCCACCAGTCGCGTTGAGCACGTTTGGCAACGGCGACGGCGGCATCAACTTCGGCAGGTGTCGCATGTGCGAACTCGCCAATGGTTTCATCCGTGGCGGGGTTGACGATCGCGGTACGTTTCCCGGAACTTGCTACGTATTCATTGGCAATCCAGAGATGTCCGGAGCGTTCGCGGAGCGTCTGTTGCAAGGGTGTCTGGCCGGCGGGCATGCCAAAAGAGTAGACGGCGGGCGGGCTTATCAGCCGAAGAAGGCAGCAGCGACGTCGTTGAGTAAATCGAGGTCGATGGTGCGCGTCTGGCCGCGCGTGACCTGCATGGAGACTCGTTCGATCCGCCCGCAGTTGAGCACCACCATCTGTCCAAACGCCTTTGCGTAGACGGCATCGACAGCAGCGAGACCGAACCGAGACGACAACACCCGGTCGTAGGCCGTTGGTGTACCGCCACGTTGCACGTGGCCCAACTGCACCACCCGCGATTCATAACCCGTCAACTTGGAGAGTGCTGGGGCGATCACTTGGCTGATACTGCCGTGCAACTCGCGACCGTATTTGTCGAGTGCGGGCTCGGGTACATCGAGGGTGCCTGACTTGGGCTTGGCACCTTCGGCCACCACCACGAGTGACGCATAGCGACCGCGGTCGTGGCGCTTGGACACAATGGTGGCAACGTCACGAATGTCGAACGGGACCTCGGGCACCAATATGGCGGTGGCCCCACCAGCCAAACCTGCATTCAAAGCAATCCATCCAGCATCGCGACCCATAACCTCCACCACCATCACCCGGTCGTGACTTTCTGCTGTGGTGTGCAAACGGTCGATTGCATCCGTGGCAATCTGTACTGCGGTCTGGAATCCGAACGTCGCGTCGGTTCCAACGACATCGTTGTCGATGGTCTTGGGCACACCGATAATTGGCAGGCCGTGGTCGTCGGCCAGCATCGAGGCGACGGTCAACGAGCCATTGCCGCCGATCACCACCAACGCATCCAGGCCGAGATCGGCAAACACTTGCTTGGTGCGCTGCACACCATCGGAGTAATCAAACGGGCTGCCGCGCCGCGTGCCCAGAATCGTGCCGCCCTTGGGCAGGATGCCCCGCACTTTACTGATATCGAGTTCTTCGTATCGCTTCTCCAAGACTCCGTCCCAAGCGTCATAAAAACCAAGCACGCGATGACCGCCGACGCTTTGCGCTTTACGCACGATGGCGCGAATCACCGCATTAAGACCCGGGCAATCTCCACCGCCGGTGAGCACACCGATGTTCATGGATATCTCGGGCCCATCTAGCTGGTAACTCGACGTGCGCCCTCGACCAGGTTGATGCGGTAGATCACTTCGTCAAGCGCATCACCAGCCGTCACCGTGGGGTAACGCAACGGGTTGTCTTTGGTAACGCACGTTGGCAACGGCGCCAACAAGGTGCTCGGTCGAGGGTGACAAAACTGCACGATGCTGTATCGCTCGCCGTCGAAGTCGGGGTCGGCAACCACTCGGTGCCAACCGATTGGAATCACACCGTTGGATAATCGCTCGAGCATGATTCCCGTATTCAAAATGACGTGTCCGGCTGGTGGCACAGCATCGATCCATTTACCGTCGTGCTTTACTTGCAGACCTTTCGCAGTCGCCCGTGGCAACGCAGTAATCAGGTTGATGTCGCCGTGTTCAGCAGCCCACACATGGCCGTCACCCGGAACGTTCTTCATGCTCGGGTACCGAATGGCACGGTTCAACGCACAACCATTGTCGACCATCTGATCAAAAAAACTGTCTTTGCAACCAAGACCCACCGCAATGATGCGCAAGAAACGTGTTTGCAAATCAATCATCGCGTCGTGGAACGCATACAACACTTTGCTGATGCCCGGGACCGACGCCTCGGGCAGTACTTGATCGGGGTAAGCCTGTGGAAATTTGCGGCGCATGGGGTGACCGGGCTCAACTTGCTTGCCCCAGTTCAACATTTCTTTCCAGTCGGGCTTGTCGCTCACCTCGGCGGTTTCGACCAGTACGTCGGTGTAACCCGTTTGCCCGTTTGCACCAGCAGCGATGTAGCCCCGCTTTTCGACTTGCGGCTTGTTAAAAAACTCGAACAACATCGCATAGGTGGTGTCGAGAAGATCTTCTGATAAATCGTGGCTCGTATAAACGAACCCAGTTGCCAGGCTGCGCATCACACCATCGACGACTGCTTTTTGTTGTTGAGCGTTGCCCTTTTCGAAAGCAAGCAAGTCAACGTCAAGAATGTCACTGACCACAACCCCACGCTATTGCCACGGGTATGGTGACTGAGACATCATCATGACTCATCGGCTTGTGCAGGTTGGCGACATTCGTCTCGCCGTGTGCGAACTGGGCAGCACCAATGCCCGGCCCTCCATCGTGTTGGTGCACGGCCTGGCTTCGAATTCTCGTTTGTGGGACGGAGCAGCCTCCGCACTCGCCGAACTCGGGTATCACGTGGTGTCGCTTGATCAACGCGGGCATGGCTTGAGCGACAAACCCGACGGTGGCTACGACATGCCAACGGTGGTCGATGACCTGGCAACACTCATCAAGCAACTTGGTTTGCAGCGACCAATCGTCGCTGGGCAGTCGTGGGGCGGCAATGTTGTGGTCGAACTCGCCCACCGCCACCCCACCACAACGCGCGGGGTGTGCGCAGTGGACGGCGGACTCATTCAACTGAGCGACCGTTTTGCTTCGTGGGATGACTGCGTCGAAGCGCTGCAACCACCCCGTCTGGCCGGAAGTCGCGCCGATGGTTTCGCCAAGATGATGCGGCGCGTATACGCGGGCTGGCCCGAAACTGCGATTACTGGTGCACTGGCCAACATGCAACATCACACTGATGGCACCATCAGCCCATGGTTGACCTTTGAGCGCCACATCAAGGTGCTGCGCGGTTTATGGGAGCACCGCCCACATGACATCGTGGCGTCGCTCACGGTGCCTGTGCTCTTTACCCCGGCCGATTCGGGCGATGCTTGGTCAAGCGAGAAGCGTCGTGAGTATGACGCAATCACCAAGCAGAATGAACGAGTGAAAGTGCAGTGGTTTTCGCCGGCGCACCACGACTTGCATGCCCAATTTCCTGAGCGTTGGGCGACAGCACTTCATGAAAACATCGTCAGTGGGTTCTTGGCATGACGCTCCCCCGCATTTTGGCCATCATGGGCTCGGGCGAAACCGCCCCAACAATGGTGTCGACCCACCGTCGCCTCACTTCGTTGTTGCCAGCGCCCGTGCGGGCAGTGGTGCTCGACACGCCGTACGGATTTCAATCAAATGCAGCCGAACTCGCCCAGCGCGCCGTGGAATATTTCGCCACGAGCGTGAATGTGCAGTTGCAGGTGGCAGGGCTCACCCGCTTGCAAGCAGCCGACGGCATTGCGCCTGATGCGATTGCACCTGATGCCGTGGCGATCGAAAAAGGTTTGCGCCTCGTCGACGATGCCCACTATCTGTTCGCTGGCCCCGGCTCGCCGACCTACGCCTTGCGCCAATGGACGAACACTCCGCTGCGCTCGCTAGTCGCCAACAAATTACAGAATGGTGGCATCGTCACCTTTGCCTCAGCAGCGGCATTAACCCTGGGCTGCCACACCGTGCCGGTGTACGAGATCTATAAAGCGGGTCTCGACCCTTTTTGGCTCGACGGTCTCAACGTCTTGCGCGACATTGGTATTACGGCAACGGTGATTCCGCACTTTGACAACGCCGAAGGCGGCAACCACGACACACGCTTTTGCTACCTCGGCGAATCGCGCCTACGCATGCTCGAAACACATTTGCACGCCGACGAGTTCATCATCGGTGTTGACGAGCACACTGGGTTGGTCATCGACCTAGAGCGCGACGTGGCTGATGTGGTCGGCAATGCCACCGTCACTCTGCGCAAGGGCGACACCCAAAAAATGTATGCATCCGGGGCAAGCATTCCGCTGGCCGATCTCCAGTCACTTAATTGGGCTTCAAGCTCTGCACTAGCCACAGCGGTGTCGACTACGGCTAGTGGAGACCCAGCAGCTCACGCGCAAGCAACACAATCCGCGACAACTCAATCTGCCCTGCCCACTTCGCTGGCGGCAGCGGTCGCTGCCCACCGCAGCGCGTTCGACGTGGCTATCGCCCAGCACAATGCAGATGCCGCCGTTGGGGCGGTGCTGGCGCTCGAGTCTGATATTCGTGCGTGGTCTGTTGACACCTTGCAGGGCCCTGATCGAGATCGCGCTGTGTCCACCCTGCGCGCGATGATTTCCAAGCTGGGCGAGATCGCCATCAACGGCCTGCGCGACCCACGCTCAGTGGTAGCGCCGTTCGTCAACGGTTTGTTGGCGGTGCGGGCATCGGTACGTGGTGAAAAACGATTTGATCTCTCCGACTTGGTGCGCGACCAACTTTTGGCTGCGGGTGTCGAAGTGCGCG
>SYEA01000126.1 GCA_005800965.1 Actinomycetota bacterium
AGCCGCAAGGTCGCACGGGGCCGATCCACCGCAGCCCGGCAACAGAAGCGGGGGATGACAGCGGGAAAGCACGCTGACGTTAGGAAAGACTGATGACATTTCGGAAAGACGAAACGCGACTTAGGTAACTAAGTAGTCGACCCGCCGACGGTGTTGCGTCAGCACCACAGCGGGGACGGTCGTATCACGCGCGCTCACCGGCTGATGGACGGGGGTTCGATTCCCCCCAGCTCCACCATGGTTCTTTACAGAAATGAGAAATCGCACGTCATCGAGTGGACTTTCTCGTCGACTTTTGCGAGAACTTCCTCGACGTCTTCTTCGACGTGGCTCCCTTTGCAGTACCACCGATCGAGAGCTGTGGACGAATCAGCGCATCCAGCAGCGCCGCATCCACCTTCCAATCAATGGGAATCTTCACCGTCTTTTTGTTGACTTCGTAGGACTTCAACTTCGCGCTCAGCAACTTCAACACGTTGGCATCCCACGGCGCCATAAGGAGATGACCAGTTAACGCCGAGATACCGAACACATATCGGTCACCGTCACGAAGCATCGGCACGTTCCATGCCATCACCAGCTCTAGGTGAGGATGCTTTTTTCGAATCGCAGCAATGATGGCACGGATGGTCTTGGCTTTTGCCGGCCCAACGCTCGCCAAGTACTCAGCTGGAGTGGCAAAGCGCTTTGATGACGTCGAGCCTCGCACGTACATCACCAACGCATTGGCATGGGCCTGAGAAAACTCGTGATGCTCACGAAGGAACGCGATCTGCTCCGGATACTTGGCATCACCCAGGTCGGCCAGCAGCTTGAGCCAATGGCTCACGGGTTTGCCGTGTTTCTTCTCAATCGCGGGAAAGTGGGCAACGCGATCACCCGATGCCGCTGGCTTCGGAATGTCTCTTCTGCCAGACTTCGGCACGACCCGAGCCTACGAACTCTTGCGCACCACGCCCTCGGCAATTGCTGCGGCGGCAACCGCAGGTGCCACGCGCGCGACTACCGAGCGGTCAAACACTGACGGCACGATGAAGTTTGCATTGAGTTCGTCGGGGCTCACCGATTCGGCGATGGCGACAGCGGCTGCCAACTTCATTTTTTCGGTGATTGTGGTGGCCTGAGCATCAAGGGCACCGCGGAAAATGCCGGGACACGCCCACACGTTGGTGATCTGATTCGGGTAGTCGCTGCGGCCCGTGGCAACCACTGCTGCAAGACCATCGATTTGCTCGGGTCGAATCTCGGGGTTGGGGTTGGCCATGGCGAACACGATTGGGTCTTTGGCCATGTTCCGCACATCTGAAGCGGTGATCACGTCAGGACCACTCAGACCGATGAACACATCAGCACCTTTGATGACCTCAGAGATCATGCCCATTTGTCGCGTGGGGTTGGTGTTGTTGGCGAACCACTCCTTTGCCGAGTTCATACCCGAGCGACCCGAGTACATCGCGCCCTCGCGATCACACCCAACAATTTGGGTGACACCCGCATTCATGAGAATTTTGCCGACGGCCACACCGGCTGCACCGATGCCGACAATCACCACTTTGATGTCCCCAATTTTTTTGCCAGTTACCTTCAACGCGTTCCATAGCGCCGCCAACGTGACCACTGCAGTACCGTGTTGATCGTCATGAAACACGGGAATGTCAAGGCTGGCCTGCAGCCGCTCTTCGATTTCGAAACACTCGGGGGCTTTGATGTCTTCTAAGTTGATGCCGCCAAATGTCGGGGCAAGACGCTGCACAAAATCGACCACTTCATCAGCGCTGCGCGCATTGATGCATATCGGAAACCCATCCACCCCACCAAACTCTTTGAACAACAATGCCTTGCCTTCCATCACCGGCATTGCTGCTTCGGGGCCGATGTCGCCGAGGCCAAGCACGGCAGTGCCGTTACTCACGATTGCCACCGTGTTCTTGCGAATCGTGAATTGGTGCGAGAGTTCCTTGTCATTTTCGATTGCCGTGCAAATGCGCGCAACACCCGGCGTATAGGCCATCGATAAGTCGTCTCGATCATTGACTACGGTGCTCGAGCCGGTGAAGATCTTGCCCGACTCGTGCATACGGAAGGTGCGATCCCACCAACCGAGCAGTGTCACGCTTGACAAGTCCTGCACTGCCTTTACGACTTGCTGCTGGTGTGCTTCATCACGACAATGCACCACCAGAACACGCCGCAGCACCGGGCCGCGCACGTCGAAGCCATCAAGTGCACCAATATTGCCGCCGGCTGAACCGATTGCCGTGCACAGTTGGCCGAGTGACCCAGGAACATTGGACAACTGACAGTCGAGGCTGATGGAAAACGCTGCAGTTGGAAGCGTTGGCATAGGAATTATGAGGCTACGACCGCAGATTTGCCACCCCACCACGCTGCCGATGCATTACGTGAAACGTGCTGCCACACTGAAAGAGTGACTCCGCCACCGACACCTGCTGGGTTTTCTCCCCTCTTTGACCCAGCCGCCTGGCGCAGCGTGCCTGGCTTTATCTTCACCGACATCACCTATCACCGCAGTGTCGATTCAGGCACCGTGCGCATTGCATTTAACCGGCCCGAGGTGCGTAACGCCTTTCGCCCACAAACGGTGGATGAACTGTTCACCGCACTTGATCATGCTCGCCAAAGCCCCGACGTTGGATGTGTGTTGCTCACGGGCAACGGCCCATCGCCCAAAGACGGGGGCTGGGCATTTTGCAGTGGTGGAGACCAACGCATTCGCGGGAAGGACGGATACAAATACGCCGACGGCACCGACGCCAGCAGTATCAATGCGGGGCGCACTGGTCGTTTGCACATTTTGGAAGTGCAACGCCTGATTCGATTCATGCCCAAGGTGGTCATCTGCGTAGTGCCAGGTTGGGCGGTCGGCGGCGGGCACAGCCTGCATGTGGTGTGCGACCTCACCATTGCCAGTCGCGAGCATGCCAAGTTCAAACAAACCGATGCTGACGTTGCCAGTTTTGATGGCGGCTACGGCTCGGCCTATCTGGCGCGCCAGGTAGGCCAAAAATTTGCCCGCGAAATTTTCTTCCTCGGGCGCGAATATTCCGCGCAGGAAGCCCACCAAATGGGCATGGTGAACGCAGTTGTTGACCACGACCAATTAGAAGTAGTTGCCCTCGAGTGGGCTCGCGAGATCAACGCAAAGAGCCCGACTGCCCAACGGATGCTCAAGTTTTCGTTCAATCTCATCGACGATGGCTTGGTTGGCCAACAACTGTTCGCCGGTGAAGCCACACGATTGGCGTACATGACCGATGAAGCACAAGAAGGTCGCGATGCGTTTCTAGAAAAGCGCGACCCAGACTGGTCTGAATTTCCCTGGCACTTCTAGCAATCACCGATCTGCACGACCCGCGGCTTGATCCGTTTCGATTCCGCGAGCGACGCCTCATGGGTGTGATTCAGCGACGCAACGGCGGCCCACTCTTCATCGCCGAGGGTGACTTGGTGACCGAGCGCGCGTTGGCAGCCGGATGTGAACCTGTTGCAGTGTTGTGCAGCGAAAAAGGTGCTCAGCGGATGGCCGAGTTCGCCCCCGACTATGAGCGCTACTGCTACACGGCCAGCGAAGACTTGCGCCGCAACGTGACCGGTTTGGGAGTACCGCTTGAAGTGATCTCGCTGTTCAAGCGCCCTGCGCCAACGGATGCCGATGCCCTTCTCGCTCGATTCACCCACGGCATCTATGTCGACAACGTGGACAACCCGGTCAATGTGGGGTCAATTGCTCGCAACATGGCTGCGATGGGTTGGGATGCACTCTTTCTTGATGGCAACAGCGCCGATCCGTTGGCGCGTCGCGCGCTGCGAGTGTCGATGGGTAACGCCTTCAGCGTGCCGCATGCCCGCGTGGCTGATACGGCGGCATTCATTCGCAATGCGGTGGCGTACGGCATCACCACCATTGCCCTGACCCCATCTGCGGATGCAACGCCCCTCGGCAAAGTCGCACTCACTACAGCACGGCGGCTCGTGGTGTTGGGCTCGGAACGCGACGGGTTGAGCGACGAAGTGATGCAAGCGTGCACGCTGCGTGTTCGCATCGAGATGCAAGACGGAATCGACTCGCTCAATGTTGCTGCAGCCAGTGCAATTGCGTGCTACACGTTGCGCATGTGATCTGCCGCCCGCACGAAATAGTCGTGCATCTCTGCGACAATCTCGGGTGATGACACGCATACCTGCAGTGCTTTTGTCATGTGCGTCATCCAGCGGTCACGCATCCCATCATCGATCGCATACGGCGCATGACGCATTCGCAATCGTGGATGTCCGCGTTCGTCGGAGTACGTCGTTGGGCCTCCCCAATACTGCGTAAGAAACAACGCCAGTCGTCGCTCGGCACCCGCCAAGTCATCGGGCTCGGGATACAGAGCCAACAACACCGGATCGGTGCGCACGCTCACATAAAACTGGGCAGCGAGTTGTTCGAAAAAGGCCTGGCCGCCGACGCGCTCAAACAGTGAGGGCTGCGCCGAGTCGGACATCGCTTATGAAAACTGCGGATCTTGCCACTCAGGAAAGACATCCGGTAGTGACGCGGCGACCGAGTCGCTGAATTTGGCCGGACGCTTTTCCAAAAAACTCGTGACGCCTTCGTGGGCATCCGCACTGCGCCCACGCAGTTGAATGGCGCGAGAATCCACACGGTGAGCCTGCATCGGGTGATCGGCGCCCAACATGCGCCAGAGCATCTGGCGAGACAGCGCCACCGACACACCCGAGGTGTTGTCGGCTATCTCACGAGCCAACGTGCGTGCTGCAGGCAACAATTCCTCTGGTGCATACACCGTGCGCACGAGGCCGCCAGATGCGGCTTCGTCAGCAGACAGAATGCGCCCCGTGTACACCCATTCGGCGGCGCGTGAGATGCCCACCACCCGCGGCAAGAACCACGACGAGCAGGCCTCGGGCACGATGCCTCGCCGGGTGAAGACGAACCCGATACGGGCCGCCGACGACGCCAACCGCACGTCCATGGGCAATGTCATCGTCGCCCCAATGCCTACGGCTGCACCGTTGATAGCGGCGATAACAGGTTTCTTGCACGCAAAGATTCGCAGCGTCACCTGACCGCCACCATCACGACGAACGCTGTCATCGCTAGTACTCGACCAATCGCCGTCGTCGAAAGTTTTTGCGCCACCCGACAAATCGGCGCCAGCGCAGAAGGCCTTGCCGTCACCCGTCACAATCACTGCCCGCGCGGCATCGTCGGCATCAATCACATCGAATACATCAAGTAGCTCGCGCATCATCACGCCGGTGAATGCATTCATTTTCTCCGGGCGGGCAAGGGTGACGGTGGCGATGGAGTCGCTCACTTCATAGCGAATTTGGGTGTACTCGGGCATGCCCCTGTGTCTATCAGTTCAGACACGCGTGGCTACACGCTGGAGACACGCTTGGCTACACGTCGAGGAAGCGTGATGCCGCAATGGCCGACCCGATGGCGCCAATGGCGGCCCCCAACAGCAACACGGCAATCATCACACCCGACAGATAGCCACTTGGCACCACAAGGCTCGAGATTCCGGTGCCGGGCTTGAACGCAGCGACACCGTTGGTCCAAGCACTGTTCAACGCCCAGACCCCAGCGCAGGACACGACTCCCCCGATCAAACCTTGCAGCAGGCCCTCGAGCATGAACGGCACACGAATAAACCAGTTGGTGGCACCGACGAGTTTCATCACTTCAATTTCTCGCCGTCGAGCAAACATGGCGGTGCGAATCGTGTTCCAAATCAAGCCGATTGCCACCAGCAACAACACCAACGACATAATCAGCGTCACGGTGCGCACGAAGCTCGACAACGTCGAGATCACCTCGAACTCATCCTCAGCGAGTGCCACCGCCTCCACACCCGGCAGGGTGCGATACTGATCGGCCAAACTGCGCACCAGATTGGTGTCTTGGGTAAGCGGCACCACCTTGAACTGGGTGGGAATGGTTTCCGGGGTCAACAAACTGAGGGTGACGGGGTCACCAACGAAAATCCGTTGCGCTTCGGCATAACTCTCGGGCTTGTCGAGATAGCGCAGTTTGTCGACATCAATCACGCTCGGTGCTGCCCGCAGCGTGCCGTCGATGAGCGCGATCTGCTCGACCGATGCGTCGCTGCGCACGAAGACAATCATCGCAACATCGCCACGCCACTGCACAAGCAGGTTTTCGAATGCTCGTTGAATCAAAAACGTGGTGCCCACCAACAGCAACGCAATTGCAGAAGTCACCACTGCGGCCAACGTGAGCGTGAGGTTGCGCCGGAAACTTGCCCACGTTTCACGCAGGGCATATTCGATGCGCGCCAACATTATTCGTACACCCCGCGCTCTTGATCACGAACGACTACGCCGCGGTCCAGCTGCACCACACGACGCCGCATGGCATTAACCACGCGATGGTCGTGGGTGGCCATCATCACGGTGGTGCCGGTCTCGTTGATGGCCTGCAGCAACGCCATGATGCCCTCGCTCGTTGCAGGGTCAAGGTTGCCCGTTGGCTCGTCGGCCAACATGATGAGCGGCCGGTTTACGAAAGCACGCGCAATCGACACACGCTGCTGTTCGCCACCAGACAATTGGTTGGGGAATCGCTCGCTTTTGTCGGCCAAACCCACGAGGTCCAGCACGAATGGCACCTGTTCGTTGATCACATGGCGAGGTTTGCCGATTACTTCGAGGGCGAAGGCCACATTTTCAAAAACGGTCTTGTTCAGCAGCAGTTTGTAATCCTGAAAGATATTGCCCAGCGAACGCCGCAAGAACGGCACCCGCGAAGGCGGCATTTCGGTGACATTGCGACCGGCTACCCACACATCGCCCTCGGTTGCCACCTCTTCGCGACTCATGAGGCGCAGCAACGTGGACTTGCCCGAACCAGACGGCCCGACCAAAAAGACAAAATCACCCTTGTTGACGTCGAATGACACGTCCTCAACGGCGACCGTGTCGTGTCCGTACACCTTGCTCACGCGATCCAACTTGATCATCTAGTGACCAGCTTCGGTTCGGCGCCAGCGCAAAAAACCCTCCATGAACTCGTCAAGATCGCCATCGAGCACTGCTGTGACATTACCCGACTCCACGTCGGTGCGAACATCTTTCACCATTTGATACGGCTGCATCACGTACGAACGAATCTGTGTACCCCAACCAACGGTCGCTTGCTTGCCGGCAATGCGGGCAAGTTCTGCCTCACGCTCCTGCACGATTTGGGCTGCCACCATCGTCTTGAGTTTTTTCAACGCATTCTCACGGTTCTGCAACTGACTGCGTTCTTGCTGCGACGAAGAAACCAAACCTGTCGGTTTATGAATCAAGCGCACCGCCGACGAAGTCTTGTTGACATGCTGGCCACCTGCCCCCGAGGCCCGGAACACTTCCATATCGATATCTGCATCATTGATCTCAACATCAACTTCAGCCAACACCGGCCACACCTGCACCGTGGCAAAACTGGTTTGGCGCCGGCCTTGGTTATCGAACGGGCTGATTCGCACCAAGCGGTGGGTGCCGCGTTCGCTCGTCAGTAAGCCGTAAGCAAAACGTCCGCGCACGGTGAAATCGGCAGACAAAATTCCGGCTTCGGTGCCGTCAGAGACATCGCCCATTTCAAAGGTGAAATTGCGACGCTCAGCCCAACGGGTGTACATGCGCAACAACATCGCGCTCCAGTCCTGGGCATCGATGCCGCCGTCCTTGGCATTGATCTGCACGATGGCATCCGTTTCGTCGTGTTCGCCGATGAACAGACTGCGGAGTTCCACTTCGTTCAAAGCCGATCGCGCACTGGCAATGCTCTGGGCAATTTCGGGTTCTTGTGATGCGTCATCTGCTTCTCGAGCCATTTCGTGCAACACCTGCATGTCTTCCAACACCTGAGCAAGCCGGTCGAACTCGGCGAGGTCGCTTCGCACCGACGCATACTCGCCATTGACCCGCTTGGCGTGCTCTTGATCATTCCAGAGGTCGGGTCGCGCGACCTCAACTTCGAGCTCTACGAGACGCACCCGTAGGTCGGCGATCTTCAAATAGGCCTGGGCTTCACCGACGCGGCGCGCCACCTCCGCGATGTCGTTCGAAAAGTCACGCATGGGTGGCCGCCGTAGCGACTTACGCGACCTTGCCGTGACACTGTTTGTATTTTTTGCCCGACGCACACGGGCAGGGGGCGTTGCGTGGCGTCTTGGACCAGTCGTTTGCTGTGCTCGCCGGGCTGCGCCCTGCTGGGGTGGTCGTGCCACTTGAGCCCGAGGTCTGGAGATTCTTGATTTGTTGCGATTTGGCGCCCGTCTCGTCTTGTTGGGCGAGTTGAATATCAGAAGTCTGCAGGTCGTTGCGCACTACTTGCACGTGCATCACGTACTTCACGAAATCTTGGGCGATGCCCTTCATCAGCGAGCCAAACATCTCGAAACCTTCGCGCTGCCATTCGGTGAGTGGATCCTTCTGCCCCATCGCACGTAGGTTGATGCCCTCTTGCAGGTAGTCCATCTCTTCGAGATGCTCACGCCAGCGTTGGTCGATGATGCGCAGCATCACTTGGCGTTCAATCTCGCGCATCGTGACTTCGCCAAGTTGTGTTTCGCGACCCGCGTAATACGCCGATGCATCGGCCATCACGAGGTCGTACATTTCGTCGGTGTCGCCACAAACTGCCAATTGCTCTGCGGTCAGGCCGTGTGGCCAGAACGACGTGAGTTCGGTGATCAAACCCGACACATCCCACTCGTCGTCGGCTTCCGAAACACAATGGGCTTCAATCAGTGAATTGACGGCGTCTGCGAGATACTCCATGGCAGCCGCCTTGAGGTCACTGCCCGACAAGATCTGGTCGCGGCGCTGGTAGATGATCTTGCGCTGCTCATTCATGACTTCGTCGTACTTGAGCACGTTCTTGCGGATTTCAGCGTTGCGTTGCTCGACAGTGTTTTGTGCGCGCTCGATGGCTTTGGTCACCATCTTGGCTTCGATTGCTTCGTCATCGGGCAGTGCACGACCCATCACCCACGACAAGGCACCCGTGGCAAATAGCCGCATGAGTTCGTCATCGAGGCTCAGATAAAAACGGCTCGCCCCCGGGTCACCTTGGCGGCCGGCGCGGCCGCGCAACTGATTGTCGATACGACGACTTTCGTGGCGCTCGGTACCCAACACGTACAAGCCGCCGAGGTGACGGACTTTGTTGCCTTCTGCTTCGCACACCTGGGTGTATTCACGCACCAATTCCGCCAAGCGCTCGTGGGCCTTGCGCCGCGCGGTGATGTAGTCCATCGGCATGTCTTCAAGAGCAACAGGCAACGCGAACTCATCCAGCAACGTGTCGGGATGATGGCCGTCTTTCAACACTTGGGCACGCGCCATCCCCTCGGGGTTGCCGCCGAGCAAGATATCCACACCGCGACCAGCCATGTTGGTGGCAACGGTTACCGCACCCACCCGACCCGCTTGCGCAACGATTGGCGCCTCACGCGCGTGCTGTTTGGCATTCAACACCTCGTGTTTGACTCCACGTTGTTGCAACTTGCGGGACAACACTTCACTCTTTTCAACACTCACCGTGCCCACCAAGACGGGCTGGCCTTGTTTATGGCGGGCCATGATGTCATCAACCACCGCCGTAAATTTGGCCTCTTCGGTCTTGAATATCAAGTCGGCTTCATCGGTGCGCACCATCTCGCGATTAGTGGGGATCGGCACGACATTCAAGCCGTAGGTGTTCATTAGTTCGGCTGCTTCGGTCTGCGCCGTTCCAGTCATGCCAGAGAGTTTCGAATACATACGGAAGTAGTTCTGCAAAGTGATTGTGGCCAGTGTCTGGTTTTCCTCTTTGATGCGCACGCCCTCTTTGGCTTCGACGGCTTGGTGGATGCCCTCGCTCCAGCGACGACCTTCCAAAACGCGACCTGTGAACTCGTCGACGATCTTCACGTCGCCATCTTGCACCAAATAGTCCTTGTCGCGCTGGTACAGCACGGCTGCCTTCAACGCCACCTGCAGTTGGTGCACCAAATTGCGCTGCACCTCGTCGTACAAATTTTCAATACCGAGTTGCTGCTCGACTTTTTCGATGCCGGCCTCGGTGGGCACGACGATTCGTTTTGCTTCTTCGACGTCGTAATCCACCCCCCGCACCAATGTGTGCACGATGGAAGCAAACTTGTAATACAAAGTTGCAGCGTCGGCAATGCGACCAGAG
>SYEA01000127.1 GCA_005800965.1 Actinomycetota bacterium
ATTCACATCATCGATCTTGAGCAAACGCTCACCCGCATCGAAGCCGCCTACGGCTTCGTGCGTCAACTGGCATCGGGCGGCGGCATCGTGCTGTTCGTCGGCACCAAGAAGCAAGCCCAGGATCCGATCAAGAACTTCGCCGAGCGTTCCGGCATGCCGTACATCAACGAGCGTTGGCTCGGTGGCATGCTCACCAACTTCGGCACTATTTCCAAGCGCGTGTCAAAGAGGATCGAACTCGAGCGTCTGTCTGGCTCACCAGAATGGGCACAGATTCCGAAGAAAGAAGCGCTGCTCATGTCGCGCGAGCTCATCAAGTTGCAGCGCAACCTGTCGGGCATTCGCAACATGGTGCGTTTGCCAGATGCAGTGTTCGTGCTCGACACCGCTACCGAACACCTTGCCATCACCGAAGCCAACAAACTCGGCATTCCCGTTGTGGCAGTGGTCGACACCAACGTGAACCCCAACCTGGTGCAATACCCAATCCCAGGCAACGACGACGCCATTCGCGCCAATGAGTTGATGACCCGTGTTATCGCCGAGGCAATTTCTGAGGGCCGCTTCATCGCCGAAAAAGCCGGTGGACAAGTGCAAAACCCAGCGACTGCCGTGGTGGACAACGCAGTGTTCGCAGCCGATCAGGCTCGTGCCCGCGCCGAGGCCGCGATTGCCCAAGCCGAGCGTGACGCCAAGTTGGCGGGCGAGTCGAACTAATGGCCATCAACGCCAAAGACGTGCAAGCACTGCGCCAAGCAACTGGCGCAGGAATGATGGATTGCAAGAAGGCACTCGAAGAAGCCAACGGCGACGTCGAGGCAGCAAAGACGTGGTTGCGCGAAAAAGGTTTGGCGGCTAGCGCCAAGCGTTCTGATCGCGAAAATACTCAGGGTGTTGTTGCCATGTTGGTCAAAGACAATGTCGGTGCAATCGTCAAGCTCAAGTGTGAAACCGACTTCGTTGCTTCGAGCGACCAGTTTCGCGCCGAGGCCGACACGTTGGTGGCACTCGTGCATGCTTCGGGTGTCGATGCCATCGCTTCACGCACGGCTCAGCTGGATGACTTGAAGATCACGCTCAAAGAAAAAATCGAACTTGGCGAAGTGGTGCGCGTCGCTGTTGCTGCTGGTAACACGATTGACTCGTACCTCCACATACAGGGTGGTCGTGGTGTCAACGGCGTGCTGGTCGAAATGCAAGGTGCATCCAGTGAGTTGTCACACGACATCGCCGTGCACATTGCGTTTGCGCGCCCCAAGTTTCTCACGCGTGACGAGGTGCCCGCCGACGTGGTCGCCGTCGAACGTGCCACGCTCGAGACCGCTACTCGCAACGAAGGTAAACCCGAGGCGGCAATTGGCAAGATTGTTGATGGCAAAATCAACGGATTCTTCAAGGATTTGTGCCTGCTCGAGCAGCCCTATGCCAAAGACGACAAACAGTCGGTAAAACAGGTCATTGGCGCTGCATCCATCCTGCGGTTCGCCCAAGTCGAAATCGGGTAATCTCAACTACGCATGCCTGCGCCAACCCAGCCCCGCTGGAAGCGAGTCGTATTGAAATTGTCCGGTGAGGCCCTCGCCGAAAAAACTGGCTTCGGCCTAGACAACGACGTGCTGGCGCAATTGGCGGGCGAATTGCGTGATGCACGCGAAGAATTCAACGTCGACATTGCCATTGTCGTCGGTGGCGGCAACTTCTGGCGCGGCACCAAGGGCAGTGGTCGCGGTATGGATCAAGCGCAAGCTGACTACATGGGCATGATCGCCACGGTCATCAACGGGCTCGCCTTGCAAGATGCTCTCGAGCGTGTCGGCCAACATTCGCGCGTGATGACTGCGGTCGAAATGCCCAAGGTGGCCGAGCCCTACATCCGGCGTCGTTGTGAGCGTCACTTGGAAAAGGGTCGCATCGTGATCTTGGCTGGTGGTACGGGTAACCCGTTCTTCACCACCGATACGGCTGCTGCACTGCGTGCGGCCGAGATTGAAGCGCAGGCAATCTTGAAAGGCACACACTCGGGCGTCGATGGCATCTACTCTGCGGATCCCAAACTTGATAAAACTGCCACTCGCTTCACTAAGTTGTCGCATCTCGATGTAATCAACAAGGGTCTGCGCGTGATGGATTCAACGGCCATCACGTTCTGTATGGACAACAAGTTGCCAATCGTGGTATTCAATCTCTTGCAGCGCGGCAATCTGCGAGCGATTTTGCAGGGTGAAGAAATCGGTACGCTGGTTGCGTGATCGACGAGACGCTGCTCGAGTCGCTCGAGAAGATGCAAAAGGCTGTCGAGCACGTGGCGCATCAGTTTGTTGCGGTGCGCACCGGGCGGGCGTCGCCGGCGTTGATCGAACGACTCAATGTCGACTATTACGGCTCACCTGTGCCGTTGCAGCAGTTGGCGAGTTTCCAGGTGCCTGAGGCACGGCTGCTGGTAATCAAGCCCCACGACCGGTCGGCGATTGGCGCAATCGAAAAAGCCCTGAACGCCAGTGACATCGGGGTGAACCCGAGCAATGACGGCATCATCATTCGCCTGGCGTTCCCAGCGTTGACCGAAGACCGTCGCAAGGAATACGTCAAAGTAGTAAAGAACCTTGCCGAAGATGGGCGAGTGGTGTTGCGCAGCGTGCGTCGCGATGCCCGTAAGGCGCTCGAGACCGCCGAAAAAGATGGCGACATCTCTAAAGACGAACTCGAGCGGGCCGAAAAAGATCTCGAGAAGATGACACAAGAACATGTCGACACCATCGATAAGGCAGCAGTCCGTAAAGAACAAGAAGTGATGGAGGTCTAAAAATGTCTGATAACCGCAACGACGACACCGAAGCAACAGAGCCGACCGGCGAATTGCGAGACAACACGATCAACTTTGGCGACGAATTTGGTGAAGTGAAATTTGCCGACGCCGATGACACCGCGCCATCAATCAGTGTGGATTCCACTGACACAGCCCCGCTGCCACATTGGAGCGAACAACCAACTGGCGAAAGTCCACGTTTTGGCGTGCAGCCACGCGACCCCAGCCGCCCGGCATCCCGCGAAACAACACGCGACGCCTCGCGTCCTACGCGCGACACAACGCGTGACGCATCCCGTGACACATCGCGAAGCGCCGCGCCACCACCGGTGACTCGCGCTGCTCCGTCTGGTCGCATCCGTATCGGCAGCGACCCCACTGACCCTCGCCCACGTCGGGGGTCAGACACTCATCCCACGATGCGTGATCGAACAGCAGATCCATCGCGCCCAACCGTGCGCGACCGTTCGCCTCGTCGCCCGGCCGCTGCTCGACCCACTCAGGTGCGTCGTCAACGTCCCGAGCGCAGTGACTCAGGCACCCAACCACGTCCGGTCGGCGCTGATCGCAACCTGGGTTCGGCAGTCATCGTTGGGGTAGTACTTGCCGTGTTGTTCATCGGCACATCGTTCGTCGGCCCAGCTGCAGTTATGGCCTTGGTGATGGTGGTGCTGGGTGTGGCTGCCCTCGAGTTTTTCACCCAAGCCAACGCCCGCACTCTGGGTGCACCGATGGTGGTGGGCGTAGTGGCTTGTTTGGCGGCGCCAATTGGGGCTTATTACATGTCGCATCTGGCAATTGCCATGGTGGTGGTGTTTGCCTTTATTGCGGGGGCCATCACGTTGGTCGGCTCGAACGAGGATCAGAGTGCAGCGGTCACCAGCTTGGGCACACTCATGTTGGGCGTGGTGTACATCGGTTTGTTGGGCAGTTATGCCGGTCTCATTTTGCGGATGTCAACGTTGTCCTCAGTCCTTCCGAACATTGGTACTGACACGTTGTTTCTCTTGGTGTTCGCCGTCGCAGCCAATGATGTGGGTGCCTACTTCGTAGGTTCAGCCATTGGTCGCACGCCGTTGCGTGCCTCGGTGAGCCCGAACAAAACCATCGAAGGTGTTATCGGTGGCACCATTGCCACGTTCTGTGTGGTGGTCATCATTGGTTTACAAAGCGAAACATGGGACTCGCTCACCGAGTGGATTCTGTTGGCAGCAGTGGTGTCGATCGTCGCGCCGCTCGGCGACTTGCTCGAGTCGGTGCTGAAGCGTTCGCTTGGGGTAAAAGATTTCGGCACGGTTCTGAAGGGTCACGGCGGTGTGCTTGATCGTTTTGACGGAATGTTGCTGGCGCTGCCCACTGTGTATTTCTTGGCGGTAACACTCGCTCCTTGGGCGAGCTAGCCCGCTCAGTCGTGACCGTCAAGGTTGCCTTAGCGGGCAGCACCGGCTCGATCGGCCGACAAACGCTCGAAGTGGTGGCTGCTTCGGGTGGGCGATACGAAATCGTGGCGCTCGCTGCAGGGTCGAACCAAGCCGTGCTGCGCGAACAAATCAAGGCCCATCGCCCGCGAGTAGTTGCGGTTGTCGACGATACGGTGCGCGCCACCTTGGCTAGTGAGTTTGCTGCGGTGCAGTTCACCGACAACGTGGCTGACGTAGTGGGCGATACCAATACCGATGCCGACGTGGTGGTCAATGCCGTGGTGGGCTTTGCTGGTCTACCGGTGACCCTCGAAACATTGCGTCGCGGCAAGCGTCTGGCGTTAGCAAACAAAGAAAGCCTGATTGCCGCTGGCCCCATCGTGCAACCACTGCGCACCACGAAAGGCGCGATGATCGTGCCGGTGGACAGCGAACATTGCGCAGTGCATCAATGCTTGCGCGCCAGTGGTTCACTCGACCGCGAGATTGCATCGCTGCAGCTCACGGCTAGTGGCGGGCCATTTCGGGGTAAGACCCGAAGCGAACTGGCGAGTGTTGATGTGGCCAGCGCTTTGGCTCATCCAACCTGGTCGATGGGGCCAAAAATTACGGTCGACTCATCCACGTTGATGAATAAGGGTCTCGAAGTCATCGAGGCGCACGAATTGTTTGGTGTGGGCTACGACCAGATCGAAGTAATCGTGCATCCGCAATCAATCATTCATTCGATGGCCACCTTCACTGACGGTGCCACCATCGCCCAGCTGTCGCTGCCCGACATGCGGTTGCCGATTGCTTATGCGCTCGCGTGGCCTGAGCGTTTCGATGTGCCGTTTGGGGCGTTGGATTGGTCTTCGTTGCGTCGCTTGGATTTCGAGCCACCTGACTTTGAGACGTTTCGTTGTTTACGACTTGCTTACACCGCTGGTCGCGTTGGCGGTTCGGCGCCTGCTTGGCTGAGCGCTGCCAATGAAGTTGCCGTTGATGCGTTCTTGGCTGGTCGCATCGGCTGGTTGCAGATTGCCGAAGTGAACGATGCCACCCTGCAGCATCACGATGGGGCAGCGCTGGCCAGTGTCGACGACGTGCTGGCAGCCGACGGTACGGCGCGACGCATTGCACTCGGCATCGTCGAGTCGTTCGTACACACCGCAGGTACGGTGAGCGCGTGAGTTCTTTTTATTCGCGCGTGCGCGACGAACTTGTGGGCGGAGGCGGCGACCCCACTGCAGCAAAAATACGTGCCGGGGCAACATCCCCGGGCGATGCATCCACGGACGACACATCGTCGGATAGCAAAGTGCCTTTGTCTACATCAATTCTCGGCGTTGGTGTCATCGTGGCGCTGTTGGCCTGGTTGGGTTCCAACAACATCTGGACTCTGGTGTTCGTTCTTGGTCTGATCATCTCGGTGTTCTTGCACGAAGTCGGCCACTTTGTCACCGCCCGTCGCACGGGCATGAAAGTCACCCAGTTCTACATGGGCTTTGGTCCGCGGTTGCTGGCCTGGCGCCGCGGCGAAGTGGAATACGGTTTACGAGCATTTCCCATCGGTGCGTTCGTACGCATCATCGGCATGAACAACCTCGACGAAACCGACCCAGCCGACGAAGCACGCACGTATCGCTCCAAGTCGTTTCCTAAACGCTTGTTGGTAATCACCGCTGGCTCATTGATGCATCTGGTGATTGCGCTGGTGTTGTTCTCTGGTGTCTATTCCATTGCTGGGCGCTACGGCGAGACCGGTCGGGTCGAAGTGGCTCAAAGCCCATACGCGGGCAGCGCCGCCGAAGCTGCCGGGGTGCGTGCTGGCGACATCATCGTGTCGTTCGATGGGGTAGTGCTGCGCACCTCCGGTGATTTCGTTGGTGCGGTGCGTGTCAAACAGCCGGGTGACCAAGTGCAAGTGGTAGTGGACCGCAGTGGCCAAACCTTGGTGCTCACCGCAACCCTTACGGCGTTTCCCGGTACGCAAGACACACCGCAGGCACGCGCGTTTTTTGGCGTAGCGGGCTGGTCGCGCGACTATGTGCAAGTCGGGGTGGTCGAATCTCTCGGGCGCGCAGTGCAAGACGTGGTGAGTACCGCCGCTGGATCAGTGCGCGGGGTGTTCACCGTGCTCAACCCCATCAACCTGGCCGACAACTTAACGAGCGAGGTCGCTGATCCGCTCACCAGGCCCAGCACCGTGGTCGGAGCCAGCCAGATTGGTGGCGACATCGGTCGCGAGGAGGGCTGGAAGGGCGTGCTCATTTTGTTGGCTGCCGTCAATGTGTTCGTCGGGGTGTTCAACATGTTGCCGCTGCTGCCGTTCGATGGTGGTCATGCAGCGGTGGCCATTTACGAGCGGGCTCGTTCGACGCGCACGCGGCGGTATCGGGCTGACGTTCGCAAGTTGGCCCCGATGGCCACTGCGGTGGTGGTGTTGCTGGTCATGCTGCTCGTGGCAGGCTTGTACCTTGACATCACCCAACCACTCGGCTGATCGATGACCGCAACTCCGCTGTTTCCACGCAAGACCACCCGTCAAATTCGCGTCGGCAAGGTTGCCGTCGGTGGCGATGCACCTGTAATCGTGCAGTCGATGACCATCACCAAAACTGCCGATGTCGAAGGCACCCTGCAACAGATCTATGCGCTGGCTGCTGCTGGCTGCGACATTGTGCGTTGCACCTGCAACGACATCGATGCCGCCGAAGGCTTAGCCCAAATCGTTCCGCGGTCGCCGGTGCCGATCATCGCCGACATTCACCATCAATACAAAATGGCCTTGGCTGCGCTCGAAGCCGGCGTGCACGGGCTGCGCCTAAACCCCGGCAACATTCGCAAGCCCGAACATATCAAGGCTGTTGCCAGCGAGGCCCGCGATCGCCAGGTGCCGATTCGCATCGGGGTCAATGGCGGTTCGCTCGACCCAGCACTGTACGAAAAATACGGTGGCCTCACTGCCGACGCGATGGTCGAGTCGGCCCAAACTGAAATGCGTTATTTCGAAGAGGTGGGTTTTGATCTCATCAAGATTTCGGTGAAGGCCTCCAACGTGCCGCTCATGGTGGAGGCCTATCGCAAGTTGAGTGCCATCACCGACCATCCGTTGCATCTCGGGGTGACCGAAGCAGGGCCGCTGCCTGGTGGCTTGGTGAAAGCCACCGCTGGTATCGCAGCATTGTTGCTAGAAGGCATCGGCGACACCATTCGGTTCAGCCTGACCGCCGACCCTGTCGAAGAAGCCCGCGCTGGGCGTCAACTGCTTGAGGCCCTCGGTTTGCGCGAGCGGAAGAATGTCGACCTCATTGCCTGCCCCAGTTGCGGTCGCGCCGAAATCGATGTGATCGACGTAGCCAATCGTGCCCAGGCTGCTTTTGCCGACAAGAAATTGCCGTTACAAATTGCGGTGATGGGTTGCGTGGTCAACGGCCCAGGCGAGGCCCGCGAGGCCGACCTCGGACTCGCTGCCGGCAACAAACGGGGGCACTTGTTCGTAAAAGGTCGCAACGTTGCTGTGGTGCCCGAGTCAGAAATGGTGGAAGCGCTCGTGGATTGGGCCACCTACATTCACGAGCACGGAGTCGAAGCTGCGCTCCAGCGTGTCGACACCACTATTGCTGAGCGCGAAGCCGCCCGCGATCGTTCGGCTGCGCTGGATGAACAAGGTGACGATGCCAACAACGCGTCAGCCAAGATCGTCGAGATTCGGCGCACCGTCGAGAGCTGAGTTCGGCTACGGCGCGACAGTCGTGGTGGCTGGTGGCACCGTCGAAGTAGTAGTCGTAGTCATGTCGCTGGCCCGTTGCGCCAGCGTTGCAGCAATCTCGAGATACACCTTCGTTCGCACCTCATGACCCAACGGGGTGAGATGAACCTTGTCGGGGTCGATTACTTTGGGGTTGTTCTTGGCGACCTCCGCCCAGTCGAACACACTCGCCAAGGGGTAGTTCGTCAGTACTTGGCCGAGGGCTGCGTTGAAACGCTTTGACCCCTGTACGGTGCCGGTCGAGTCGATGCGATGCACGTTCACCCAAGCGACAGGCACGTCGCCGATGGTGGTCATCAAGTCCTGAATCAGGATGGCGTATTCACGCCGCTTGGTGAAAATCGCTACGTCGTTGGTGCCGAGTGCAACAATCACTGCAGTTGGTCGCACACCGTCGGCGATCAGTTGCTTGAGTGCCGCGTTTCCTGAATATCGCGTCGAGGCAAGACCACTGACACGTCGACCCCAGCGACTGTCAACGAGCACCACGTCGAAGTTCTTGGCGGCCGCGAGGCGCGCCTGGCTTTTGGCAAAGTAATTAGCACCCCAGGTGAGGCTGTCGCCCAGCACAAGCAGCGTGGTTGGTCGGTTCGCCGTGGCGTTGGCCGGGCTGGCAATCGCCGCGAGGCCCAGACCCACGAGCCCACTCGCAGCGGCAACCAAGCCAGCGACAGCGATGCGGAGTCGACGCGTCATGCACTCACCGAATACAGCGTTGCAGTGCCGTGCAGCTCCACTGTTTCGTTGCGAGCCAGGTATGCGCCAGACCCGCGGGTGAGTGCGTCAACACTCCCCGAGGTGCACATCAAGATGGTGTGCTCGGTGGTGGTCGTGAGCGAGAACGTGCCGTTGACTTCGTGGCGCATCACGCTGAACGGGGCTGGGCTGCGATACGCGGTGGTGATGGCCGAAAGTGTTTCAGTGCTGACTCGCGCATCGCCGGTCGGGGAGAGTTCGGCGACCGCAAAAAACTCAGCGAGGTCCACGTGCTTGTTGGTGAATGCAGCACGCAGCACGTTGTCTGAACTGCCTTGTACCTCGAGCGCCAACCCTGACAAATAGGCATGCACACAACCAGCGTCTAAAAATAACGCTTCACCTGGTGCCAGCCGCACGTGGTGCATGAGCAGTGCAACCGCTGAGCGTGGGTCATGGTGATGTTCGTTGAGTTGTTGCATGGCTCGCGACGCCGAGGCTGGTGCATTGAATGGCTCTGCATTCAAGATTGCGCGGGCGGTGGCGGCCACACCGTGGCTGCGCACGTGTTCGGCTATGTCGGGCGCACCTGCTTCGTTGCATTGGGCGATTGCCTGTTTGCTGTCGACGAATCCGCACAATGCGTCGAAGCGATGTAACGCAATGACCATCTCGGGCTTGGCGTGTGGGTCGCTGTACATGCGCGCGGGGGCGTCGAGTGCGATGCCTGTGGCGTTTTCGCGCGCAAACCCGATTGCTGCTTGGGCAGCAGTTGGATGCGTCTGCAGCGACAGCGGTTGGGCGGCGGCCAACAATTTCACGATGAACGGCAACTCGCCGACTTCGTCAGCAAGATATGACGGCGCTGGCAGATGCAGACTTTCGTCGATTTGTGCTGGCCCACGCGGATGTGTGCCATACCAAATTTCGGCCCAGGGTCGACCGTCGGCAGTTATCTCCAGAAGTTCGGGCAAAGCAAAGCGGTCACCCCACGCGTAGTGCGCAACAGCGCCTTTTAAGCGCAGCATGTGATGATGTGTTGCGCCGCTTCGGCAATCGGCACCTCGGTGGTGGTGCCGGCGATGCGGTCGCGCACTTCAAGCACTCCGTTGGCTACACCGCGTCCGACAATCACGATCATGGGCATGCCCATGAGTTCGGCATCTTTGAATCGCACACCAGGCGATACACCCGTGCGGTCGTCAAGCAACACGTGCAGGCCGCTCGCTGATAGTTCTGCGGCGAGTTGCTCACCAGCCGGTGCTGTTTGGTCGCCAGCTTTGCCAGCAATTACGACGTGAACATCCATCGGCGCCACACTGCGCGGCCAGCGCAGGCCTATTTCGTCGTGGTGCATCTCGGCAATTGCGGCCACTGCACGCGACACGCCAACACCGTACGAACCCATCGTGACCACTCGCTGTTTACCTTTTTCGTCAAGCACCTGCAGCCCGAGCACTTCGGCGTATTTGCGCCCGAGTTGAAACACGTGACCCATTTCGATGCCGCGCTCGATTCGCATTGGCGCGCTGCACATCGGGCAGGCGTCGTTGTCGCGCACGTCAGCAACATCGGCCACACCATCAGCACTAAAGTCTCGGCCACACACCAAGTTGACCACGTGGCGTCCGGGTGCATTGGCGCCGGTGACCCAGGCTGTGTTGGCTACGACGCGTGGGTCAAGCAGGTATCGAATGCCGAGCGGCTGCCCTTCGCCGAGTGCATTCGGGCCGATATATCCCTTGATCAATGTCGGACGCGCAGCAAAATCACCCTCGCCAAACGGTTCAACTTCCAGTGGCGACACGAGTGCTTCGAGTCGTTTCATATCCACATCACGATCACCAGGCACTCCGATGGCCAGCGGCGTGCGTGAGCCATCTGCATGGCGCAACATGACGAGCACGTTCTTCAATGTGTCGTGGGCGGCCCAAGGTATGGTGCGTCGCACATCTTGGCGAGAGTTGAGCAGGTCGACCAGTGTTTGAATCGTCGGAGTATTCGGCGTGTCGACTACCAATGCCGCCGGCGTATCGCTGGCATCTGGCGCACTCGGTGTGCCGATGCGCACCGCTTCGGTGTTTGCGCGGTAGTCACACTGCGAGCACCGCACGAATGTGTCTTCTCCCGAAACCGATGGCGCCAGAAATTCTTCAGACGCCGAGCCACCCATCGCACCCGACATGGCTTTGACAATCACCACGTCGAGCCCGAGTCGGGCGAAGATTTTTACGTAAGCGCTTCGGTGAGCGTCGTAGCTGCGCTGCAAACCTTCGTCGTCGAGGTCAAAGCTGTACGAGTCTTTCATGACAAATTCACGACCGCGCAGCAGCCCAGCGCGCGGACGGGCTTCGTCGCGATACTTGGTCTGAATCTGATAGAGCCAAACGGGTAAATCTTTGTAGCTGCTGTACAGATCTTTCACCAACAGCGTGAACATCTCTTCATGAGTTGGGCCGAGCAAGTAATCCACTCCGCGGCGGTCTTGTAAGCGAAACAAGTTTGGCCCGTAGTCCGTCCAGCGACCACTGGCGTCGTAGGGCTCACGGGGCAGCAACGCAGGAAAGTGCACCTCTTGGGCGCCGATGGCGTTCATTTCTTCACGCACGATCTGTTCGACACGTTGTAAAACGCGCAGACCCAACGGCAACCAGGTGTAGCCACCCGGGGCGGCGCGACGGATATATCCGGCCCGCAACAGCAAGCGATGACTAGGGATTTCGGCCTCGGCGGGGTCGTCACGCAGTGTGCGCACAAAGAGCGTTGACAAACGATGAATCACGCAAAAATAAGGCTACTTCGCAGGGCTATCATGGAGATGTCCTTTTACGTTCAGCATGAATGCAGTCCGCGAAGGCGTGGGTCACCCCCACGCCTTTTTTTGACTCATACAACGGGCGTCGAAGGAGATATTTGAACTAGATAGTCGAAGCCGATAGCAGAACACACGGAAGCGAGGTAGCCACGATGACTCTTGACACCGTCGTAGAGCGAGTCCGCTTACTTGTGGCCCCGATTGTGGCTGACCTCGGCTTGGAAATCTACGATCTCGAGCTGGCCTCTGGCGTGCTGCGACTCAGTGTCGACACCCCTCCCGGCCAGCCATCGGGTGTCACTCTGGACAACATTGCGCTCGTAAGTCGCTTGGTGTCACGCGAACTCGATCACAACGACCCAATGCCGGGCCGCTACACACTGGAAGTCTCGAGCCCGGGTCTCGAGCGCCCATTGCGGACCCCAGCTCATTTTTTGCGCGAACTCAACAAGGTGGTGTCGGTGCGCCTGCATCATGCCATCGACGGCCGCCGCCGCTTGCAAGGTGTGTTGTTGCGAGCCGATGATCGAGCGATTGTTGTTTGTCTCGACGACACCGGCACCGAAATGTCGGTGGCGCACAGTGACATCGAGCGCGCGCGCACGGTGTTCGTGTGGGGAAGTGGTGCAGATGCAGCAAAAAAACAGCCGAAGAAACAGTCGAAATCCAAACAGCAGTCGTCTACAGACGCAATGACCAAGGAGGTTGCATCATGAATCAAGGAGACATGAAAGAAGCAATTCGGATGATCGCCGCAGATCGCGGTCTCGCGGTTGAAGCCTTGTTGCAGGTGCTTGTTGAAGCACTTGCCACTGCCTACAAAAAGCGTCCGAACGCCGCCGAAGAAGTCATCGTCGGCCTCAACCCCGACACGATGGACATGACCTTCACTGCCTATGACCTAGACGGTGACGGCAACTGGATCAACGAGCGTGATGACACGCCAAGCCGTGACGAACTCGGTCGCATTGCCGCATCCACGTTTCGTGCGGTGTTGAGTCAGCGAATTCGTGAAGTCGAATACCAGGGCAAGTACGACCAGTTCCGTAACAAAGAAGGCGAGATTGTCGCCGGCCGTATCCGCTTGATGCCAGACCGCAACTCCGAGCGCAAGTACCTCATCATCGACATGAGCGGCGGTGAGGGCATCATGCCACTCTCCGAGCAGGTGCCCAACGAATTGCGTGGCTCTACTGACGGCACTTTCAAGGTGTTCTTGGTCGAAGTTCGCCAGACCGAGCGTGGGCCACAAGTAGTCGTGAGCCGCAGCCACCCAGGCTTGGTGTTCAAACTGTTCCAGATGGAAGTGCCCGAAATCGTGAGCGGCCAAGTGAGCATCATGGCGATTGCCCGCGAACCTGGTCAGCGCTGCAAGATCGCAGTGGCTTCCAACGATCAACGCATCGACCCGATCGGTGCCTGTGTCGGTGGTCGTGGCGACCGCGTGAAGCGCGTGGTCACCGAGTTGCGTGGCGAAAAGATTGACATCGTGATTTACAGCGAAGACAAGCGCGAGATGATCATCAACGCAATGTCACCTGCCAAGGTCACCGATGTGCAAATCAGCGCAGACGGCACCCAAGCCGATGTCATCGTGCCCGACTTCCAGCTGTCGCTGGCAATCGGTCGTGCCGGTATCAACGCCAAACTTGCAGCCCAATTGTGCGGATTACGCCTCGACGTGAAGAGTGAAAGTGAAGCAGCCGGCCTGACTGTGGAAAATGCAGTTGCACCGGTTACCTCCGGCGAGGTGCCCACCGCTTGAGCAAGAACGTCCGCGTTTCAGCGCTCGCCAAAGAGCTCGGGATGACCTCGAAAGAGGTCATCGACTTGTGCGCAAAAATTGGTGTCGGAGCCGACAAGCCCGGCTCGAGCATGGTCGATGCGCAAGCCGACCGCGTGCGTCGTCATGCTGAAGAAAAAGGTTTGAAGCGCGAGCCCATCGCCGATAAACCCAAGCGCGCTAAGAAAGTTGCAGCCGATGACGCAGACGGTGCCTCGGGTGAGGATGCTTCGGCGGCGCCGAAGACTGCCAAGAAAACTCCGGCATCGCGAGCCAAAAAACCTGCCGCAAAGTCGGCAACACAGTCAGCCACACAGTCGGCAACGGGGGACATCACCACCGCACCGACATCTGTGCCAACTACTTCAGTGGTTGCTGTGCCACCGTCGCTTCCCACCCCGCCACCCCAGATCGTGACTCCTGCAGCGCCGCTGCCCACCACGCCCACATCACCAGCACCGGCACAGCCAGCTGCACCATCGGCAAAACAGCCACCATCGGCAACACAGCCACCAGTTTCTCCGGCTCCTCGCGTGGTTTCGTCGCGCCCCGGTAATGCTGCGCCAAGTCGTCCGCCCGCAGCGCGTCCTCCAGGTTCTGCCCCCGGCGCGCCCGGTTCATCGTCAGGCACGCCACCGTCGAG
>SYEA01000128.1 GCA_005800965.1 Actinomycetota bacterium
ACCATGCCGCTCACCGTGTGGCCAAGTCAGGCCAACTTCATCTTGTTCCGCCCGAATGGGGCGGCTGCGGCAGGAAATTCGGCTAACGCGGTGTGGCAGGCATTACTGGATGGGGGCGTGTTGGTGCGCGACTGTTCGTCGTGGGATGGTCTCGACAACTGCCTGCGGGTCACGGTGGGCACGGCCAGTGAAAACGACGCCTTCTTGGTGGCGTTGCGCAGCGCACTATCGGCGCGAGACTAGAAGCCATGGCCCGTTCTGCCCGGCGTTCACGCGCCACCAAAGAAACCTCGGTCGATGTCTTCATTGATCTTGACGGCCCAGCGTCGACCAGCATCGACACTGGCATTCCATTTTTTGATCACATGCTCGACCAACTTGGCAAGCACGGTGGATTTCACCTCGAAGTCAAAGCCAAGGGTGACTTGCACATCGACACCCACCACACCATCGAAGACGTTTCCATCAGCCTGGGTGAAGCGTTTCGCGAAGCACTCGGTGACAAAGCCGGCATCCGCCGGTTTGCCAGCGGCGCGTTTCCACTCGACGAAGCACTCATCGAAGTAGCGCTCGATCTGAGCGGTCGGCCATTCGTGGCGTTTCAAGTTGCGATGCCCGAGAGTCTGCCCCTTGGCAACCCAGCGTTCGACCCGCAATTGGCCGAGCACGCCGTGTCGTCGTTTGCCACCGCGGCTGCAATCACCTTGCATGTCAACAAGCGGGCTGGCACCAACGTGCACCACATCATCGAAGCCACCTTCAAGGGTTTGGCGCGTTGCCTGCGTGATGCAGTGCGTGTCGAGTCGGCAGGGGTGCCGTCGACCAAAGGAACACTCTGATGTCAACACCGCTCGTTGCGGTGCTTGATTACGGCATCGGCAACTTGCGCTCGGCGCAAAAGGCGCTGCAAAAAGTTGGGGCCGATGCGCGCCTCACGAGCGATGCGGCACTCATTCGCGATGCGCACGCCGCGGTCTTGCCTGGTGTTGGCAATTTTGGCGCTTGCATGCAAGCAGTGCGCGCCGCCGGCCTCGAAGACTTGGTGTTAGAACGAGTCGCGGGCACCAAACCATTTCTCGGCATTTGTGTTGGGATGCAAATGTTGTTCGGTGAAAGCGAAGAAAGCCCGGGCGTTGCTGGCCTCAACGTGGTGCCTGGCGTGGTGCGCTATCTGCCCGCGACCGTGAAGCGCCCACAAATGCAATGGAACCAGTTGCAACTGCGGGCCACGCCAGGCTCGAACATCGATCCGCTGTTTGCATCGCTGCCTGCCGAACCATGGATGTATTTCGTGCACTCATTGCACGGCGTGCCCACTGACGCATCGTGCATCGTGGCCACCGCCGACTATGGCTGCGAGGTGACTGCTGCTGTGCGAGTCGGCAACGTGTTTGCCGTGCAATTTCACCCTGAAAAATCGGCATCCGACGGCTTGGCACTGCTGCGCAACTTTGTTGACGCCGCACGCTTAGTTGCTGCCTAGCGCCACGATGGAGTTGTATCCCGCCATCGATCTGCGGGGTGGTCGCGTGGTGCGGCTCGAGCAAGGCGACTTCGCGCGCGAGCGCGACTATGGCACTGACCCTCTCACGGTGGCTCAACAATTTGCCGACGACGGCGCGGTGTGGTTGCACATCGTCGACCTTGATGCAGCCAAAGGCGACGGCAACAACCGGGCCGTGGTGCAACATATTGCGCGCAGTTTGGGGCAGCGTGTGCGTGTGCAAACCGGTGGTGGGGTGCGCAGTGTGGACGACGCCCAAGAGTTGGCCGATGCCGGAGTGGCTCGAGTCGTGATGGGTTCAGCAGCCGTGCGCGACCCGCAACTGGTGGATGCCGTGGCACAAATTGTCGACGTGGCCGTGGGTTTGGATCACCGCAACGGTGAAGTTGCCACCGACGGATGGCTGCGTGGTTCAACTCTCACGCTCGACACCGCAGTCACGCAGTATCCCGCAGCAGCGGCCTTTGTGATTACCGACATTTCGCGCGACGGCATGCTCGCTGGCCCCGACGTCGAGGGCTTGCGCCATATCGCCACACTGTCGAGCACGCCAATCATTGCCAGCGGAGGCGTGGCTGCACTCACCGACTTGCGTCAGTTGCGCGACGTGCGCAGCCTGGCGGGGGTCATCGTGGGCAAAGCGTTGTACGAAGGTCGCTTCACCACGCGCGAAGCGTTGAAAGCCTTGCAAGCATGAACGCGTCACACACCGGCAGTGGTGGCAACAGCGACAAATCTGCCCGGGGCTTCACGGTGGCGCGGGTGATTCCGTGCCTTGATGTGACCGCGGGGCGAGTGGTGAAAGGCGTCAACTTTGTCGGGTTGCGCGACGCCGGCGACCCAGTCGAACTGGCAACGCGTTACGACGCCGAAGGTGCCGACGAAGTGGTGTTCTTGGATATCACGGCATCCAGCGATGAGCGCCGCACGATGGTGGATGTCGTCACTCGAGCTGCTGAACAACTGTTCATACCACTCACCGTGGGTGGGGGCGTGCGCGATGCAGCCTCGGCGCGTCAACTGCTGCGTGCCGGTGCCGACAAGGTGAGCGTCAACACTGCAGCTATACAGCGCCCCGAACTCATCCAAGAAATTTCCGGGGCATTCGGCAACCAGAGTGTGGTGTGTGCGATTGATGCCAAGCACACTGCCAATGGCTACGAAGTGTTCGTGCACGGTGGCCGAACCGCAACAGGCATCGATGCGCGTACCTGGGCGCAACAAGCCGTGGAACTCGGGGCTGGCGAAATTCTGCTCACGTCGATGGATCGCGACGGCACGCGAGAAGGTTTTGATCTGCAACTGACGCGAGTGATTACCGACGCCGTAGATGTTCCCGTCATTGCCAGTGGCGGTGTGGGAACCCTCGATCACCTTGCTGACGGCGTGCTCGTGGGTGGCGCCGACGCAGTGCTGGCCGCATCGATTTTTCACTTTGGCGAATTCACGGTGTCGCAAGCCAAGGCCACGATGGCCGCCCGTGGCATAAGCGTTCGTCAGTAGCCTGACCCAAATGTCGGGCGACGAAAAACTTCCGATCAGCATGCTGAATGATCGTTTGTTGGTGAAGATTCCCGTGCATGACGGTGACCGCCGCTCGGGTGGTGGCATCTTGATTCCTGCCACCGCGCAAGTGGCCAAACGTCTCGTATGGGCCGAAGTCGTTGCCCTCGGCCAAACCGTGCGGGCTGCCGAAGTAGGCGACCGAGTGCTGTTTAGCCCCGATGATCGATACGAAGTCGAAGTCGGCGGAATCGACTACATCATGTTGCGCGAGCGCGACCTGCATGCGGTTGCTGCCTCGCGCATCGAGGCGAGCACCGGCTTGTACCTCTGAGTCTGACGATGCGCATTTCACCGACTCGCGAAGAATTTCGCACGCTCGCGACGCAATTTGGTGTGGTGCCGGTGTGGGCCGAAGTGCTGGCAGATCGCCACACGCCCGTGAGTGCATTCTTGGCTCTCGTCGGCGACGAACCAGGCTTTTTGCTCGAGTCGGTCGAGCACGGTGAACGTTGGGCGCGATTCAGTTTTGTTGGTTGTCGACCACGTGCCGAAATTTCGTTGGTTGACGGCAAGGTGCGAGTGAGTGGTGCAGTGCCCGCATCGGTGCCGCGCGACAAAGGTTTTTTGGCGGCCCTCAAAGCGATGTTGACAGCGCATCGCGCACCGGTGATGCCCGAGTTGCCACCCCTGCAAGGCGGGATGATCGGCCATATCGGCTACGACGTCGTGCGCGAAATTGAGCATCTGCCCAACGGCCCGCGCAGCGATCGCAATGTGCCCGATGCGGTCATGTCGATGATTGGGTCGCTGGCCGCCTTTGATCACTGGCGACAACGCGCGTATCTGATCGAAAGCGTGCCGACATTGGGTTTGGATGCCCAGGCCGTGGATGCGGCGTATGACCAGGCGGTGGTGGCCGTGCAACGCATGACCCACGATTTGTCGCAAGCCATAGCCAACGATGTGGTCGAGCCACCAACCAGTACTGAC
>SYEA01000129.1 GCA_005800965.1 Actinomycetota bacterium
CGTAGACGAAGGGTCGTCCAACTGAGCGATCTCTTTAGAATCGTCGCGTTCGTCGCGCACGTCGACCATGGCTAAACCACCCTGGTGGATTAATTGCTGCGCCAGACCGGAACCTTTGCTGCGCACCAAAATTTGGTCGAGCGCGTCATGGACTCCAATGACCAGGAGCGTGAACGCGGAATCACCATTTTGGCCAAAGCTGCTTCGATCGAGTGGCGGGGCGTAAAGATCAATTTGGTTGACACGCCTGGACACGCCGACTTTGGCGGGGAAGTCGAGCGCGCACTGGCGCTGGTTGACGGGGTACTGCTGTTGGTGGACGCCGCCGAAGGCCCGCTGCCACAAACTCGTTATGTTCTGTCGAAGGCGTTGAATGCCAACTTGCCAGTAGTGCTCGTAATCAACAAGGTTGATCGCAGCGATGCTCGACCAGAAGAAGTGTTGCTCGATGTCGAGCATTTGTTCTTAGATCTCGCTCACGCCGACCACCACTTGAACTTTCCGGTAATTTCGGCCGTGGCCCGCGAGGGTAGGGCTATGAAAGGCGTCGGCATGCCAGGCCCTGATGCCGACTTGGTGCCGTTGCTCGACGCGATTCTCGACACGATTCCTGCACCACAGGGCGACGCAACCGCGCCGCTCCAGGCTCTGGTGACCAACTTGGACGCCAGCGACTATCTCGGTCGCCTCGGCATCGGTCGCGTACACGCTGGAACATTGCGCAAGGGTGAAACCATTGCGTTGCTTGGTAAGCCTGACGGCGATACGCAACCAGTGCTGAAGCGTCGTATCTCCAATCTGTCGCAGTTCGTCGGCATTAGCCGCAAGGAAGTCGACACCATCGTGGCCGGTGACTTGTTCATCCTGGCTGGCATTGACGATGTGAACGTCGGGGACACGATCGCGAACGTCGAAAGCCCCGTGCCACTGCCACGTCTCGAGGTAGACGAGCCCGTGTTGCGCATGAGCTTCGCGGTCAACTCCTCGCCGTTTTCGGGCCGCGAAGGCACGTACGTGACCAGTCGTCACTTGCGCGATCGGCTGCATCGTGAAATTCTCGGCAACGTGTCGATTCGTTTGTTTGAGACCGACTCACCCGACGTCATCGAAGTTGCCGGTCGTGGCGAATTGCAACTAGCGGTATTGATCGAAAACATGCGCCGTGAGGGCTACGAAATGCAAGTGAGCCGCCCACAAGTCATCACCAAAGAAGTTGCGGGCAAGACCCACGAACCATACGAACGAGGCACCGTTGACGTGCCCGATGAGTTCGTTGGGGCAGTTACACAAGCGATAGCGCCACGTCGTGGTCGCATCGTCGACATGCGTACAGGCGACTCGGGCCGCACCATCATGCACTTTTCTGCTCCATCGCGTGGTCTGATCGGCTTCCGCTCGCTGCTATTGACGGTTACTCGCGGAACTGCTTTGATTCACCAAAGCTTTGCTGGCTTCGAGCCGTGGGCGGGCGACGTGCCACACCGTCTTGGTGGCGCCATGATCGCCGACCGCATCGGGCCGGTAACTGCCTATGCGCTCGACAACTTGCAAATGCGCGGCACGCTCTTTGTTGAGCCGGGCGACGAGGTCTACGAAGGCATGGTCGTGGGTGAGTGCGCGCGTGGCGAAGAGATGGTGGTCAATTCGGTGCGCGCCAAAGAAAAGAACAACATTCGTACCCACAGCCACGATGACGGTGTCAAACTTGCCGCACCCGTGATTCACACGCTGGAAACAGCCATCGAGTGGATTGGCGATGACGAGCTAGTGGAAGTAACCCCCAAGTCGATTCGCATTCGTAAGCGTTGGTTGAGTATCGAAGATCGGCGTCGCGCCGGCAAAAAAGGTGGCTGAGCCCGCACTATGGCGGACTTAGACGACATCATCGAGCGGTTACGTGCGGCATCTGAAGATATTGCTGATCGCGCTCTCAGCGTGTTGAGCGAAGCCTCGCGGGCCGGCGAAACCAAGCGTCCGGACGCCGAGCGGGCACTTACCCAGGCACGGCGCGCAGTGGAAAAAGCAATCAATCTGCTCGAGCGAATGCCGTCAACCGACGCGTAGAGCAGCGGCTTTAGTTTCCAAAGCCGTCAACAATTCATCAAAGCTCTTTTGAAACGAGCTCACCCCTTCGCGCTCGAGCTGTGCTGCCACTGCGGCGTGGTCCACGCCGATGTCGGCAATGGCTTGCCAGACGTGCTTGGCCTGTGCGATGTCGGCATCGAGTGTGCGCGCAATGCGTCCGTGGTCGTCGAACGCCTCAAGCGTGGCGTCGGGCAGCGTGTTTACCGTGTGGGGACCAATAAGTTCATCGACGTACAGCGTGTCGCGGTAAGCCGGGTTCTTGGTTGACGTTGAGGCCCATAACGGACGTTGCATTTGTGCACCCGCAGCGGCCAGCTTGTTCCAGCGAGGGCCGCTAAAGGTGTCGCAAAACATCTGATACGCGAGGCGGGCCTGAGCAACGGCTGCCTGGCCGCGCAGGGCCAGGGCTGCATCCGAGCCGATCACGGTTAGGCGACGATCCACTTCGGTATCGACCCGCGAGATAAAGAAACTCCCCACACTGGCAGTAACCGACAGGTTCTGCACACCACTTGCCAATCGGTCTTCTAGACCGGCGACATAGGCCTCAAGCACTGCGCCGTAACGCTCGAGGCTAAAGATGAGCGTCACATTCACACTGCGGCCTTCTGCGATCATCGTGCGAATAGCGGGAAGACCAGCCGGTGTGGCTGGAATTTTTATCATTACATTGAGTCGCGAAATGCGCTCGTGCAGCGACCGCGCTGCTTGCAGAGTGCTTGCTGAATCGTCGGCCAGGCTCGGGTCAACTTCGACGCTCACGAAACCGTCAGTGCCGCCTGAATCTGCATACACGGGCGCAAACACGTCGAGTGCCGAGTCGATGTCGCGCAGTACGAGTTCCCAATACGCATCACGAGGCGAGGCGCCGTCGCGTGTGAGCTCGGTGAACTGGGTGTCGTAATCCGCCGAGCCTTGAATTGCTTTTTGAAAAATCGTCGGATTACTGGTGAGACCACGTACGCCGCGATCGCGCATGGTTGCCAGTTGTCCGCTGGTGATCCACCCGCGACGCAAGTTGTCAAGCCACGGGCTCTGGCCACCTTCACTGTGCAGACGATGCAACAAGCCCATCGCTACACCCCGAACGCGTCGAGCAGATCCTTGGCTCGAGCCACCACGTTGTCCACTGAAATACCCAGTCGGGTTAGCGCCACGTTGCCCGGCGCACTAGCCCCGAAGCGATCGATACCGATGGCATCGTCGGCAAAGGTGCTCCAGCCGAATGTGCTGCCGGCTTCTACGGCCAACACTGGTGCACCAATCGGCAGTACGTGGGCTCGATATGTGGGGTCTTGCGCGGCAAACAACTCTGGGCAGGGCATCGACACCACACGCACTGCGATGTCACTTTGGGCAAGGGTTGCGGCGGCTTCGACGGCAAGAGCCACTTCGGTACCAGTGGCGATCAAGATGAGTTTTGGCGCAGTATCGGTGTCGCGCACCACGGCAGCGCCGCGATCAACTGCCATTCCGTTGGTAACAATCGCCGTGTTTTGACGCGACAAAATGAGCGCAGTCGGCCCGGAGTGATCGCAGGCATTGCGCCAAGCGCGTGCGGTTTCGTTGGCATCAGCAGGGCGCACCACGCGTAATCCCGGAATCACCCGCAGCGACGCCAGCTGTTCGACGGGTTGATGTGTGGGGCCATCTTCGCCGACCCCGACTGAGTCGTGTGAGAAAATGAAAATCACGCGCGCCTGTGACAACGCCGCCAAGCGCAGTGCTGGGCGCATGTAGTCGGCGAATACGAAGAATGTTCCAATCGCTGGCACGACACCACCATGAAGAGCCATCCCAACGGCAATAGCGCCCATGGCGTGTTCACGAATGCCGTAATAAATCTGTTGGCCACTCGGGTTGTCGGCAGATAGGGCAGCAGCACTCGAAAGTTTTGCCCCGGTGTTGCCGGTGAGGTCAGCACTACCCACGAGCAAACCTGGAACGTCATCGCGCGAAGCATCGATCGATTTCTGCACTGCAACGCGTGTGGCAACGCTGGCTGTGGCATCGAACGACGGGGGCGCCGACTTCCACTCGTTGCTGGGCACTCGATTCCACATCTGGCTCCACAATGCAGTGTGGTCGGCATCCAATTTGGCTATTGAGGCGATATTCGCGCGATGTGCAGGCGCACAACGATCGCGAGCCGCTGCTCGCACTGCAGCAACAGTCGGCTTATCCACCCAAAACGGTTCGTCGGGAACACCCATCATCTTTTTGGTTGCTGTCACATGTGCTGCACCGAACGGGTTGCCATGGGCCTCGGGCGCATCGGTGAAATCCGGTGATGGCGTGCCGATGTGACTACGCAATATCAACAATGTGGGTGAACCGATGTGCGCCTTGGCGGCAGTCAACACACGCTCTAGCGCATCCATATCGTCGGCTATATCACCAGCTTCAATCACGTTCCAGCCGTAGGCCGAAAAGCGTTGTGCCACATCGTCGCTGCAAGTAAGTGATGTAGAGCCGTCAATCGTGACTTTATTGTCGTCAAAAATGCAGACGAGCCGGTCAAGTTGCTGATGACCAGCGAACGATGCGGCTTCATGACTGATGCCTTCCATAAAACAGCCGTCACCGGCAATGACGAAAACATGGTGGCTGTGCGCGTCGGCACCGAAGCGAGCGCGCAGATGACGCTCGGCTATCGCCATGCCCACGGCGTTGGCAAACCCTTGACCAAGCGGGCCGGTCGTAACTTCGACTCCTGCTGTGTGACCCACCTCGGGGTGACCAGGGGTAGTGGAACCCCACTGGCGAAAGGCGCGAAGGTCGTCGAGCTCCAACCCATAGCCATTGAGATACAACATTGCGTATTGCAAGATCGACGCATGGCCGTTGGACAGAATGAATCGATCGCGACTAGCCCAGTCGGGGTGTGCTGGGTCGTGCTGCATGATGCGGCTGTACAACACGTGGGCCAATGGTGCCAACGCCATCGCCGTGCCCTGATGTCCGCTCTTGGCCGCCAGCGGCGCATCCATTGCCAAGCCACGAATCATGGCTACGGCCAAGCGATCCTGCTCGCTCGTCAAACGAATCGCCACGGCTGATGACGATAGTTGCCCAGCGAGCGCTACGCCGAACTTCGCCGTTTGCTACTTGTTTCGGCTGATGATGCTCAACTTGTGGCGACCGGCGGCAAGATCGTCAGCGGCACTGCGAGCCATGGACCACTATCGATTCGGCTGTGGGCGATTACCTGACCGAATTCGGTGATGGGCAGTTCGGCGCGCACCAGACGATAGGTGAATTTGCCGGGCTCAACGGTGAACGGGCTGGCATGTTGTGCCAAAGGAGGCGTGCCCTCTGCAAACGCGCCCGACGAAACCTCTGGTGCAACTCCGGGAGGATGAAACACCACTTGCAGTACACCGTCACCTTTGCTGTCTGCTGGGCGATAGATCAACACCACCAGATGCGGTGACAACGTGCACGGCAGCTGCTGTGGTGCAACTTGAGAGAAATACACGCCTTTGAGGTCGAGCCTTGTAGAGGGGCCTTCCACTTGACGCATGGAAAAGTCATCGACGAATAGTGCTGCAACGATGTGCATGAGGCTGGAACACTACCGTTGGAAGCCGTGGTTGAGTTACGCACACTGAGCGAACACGAATCCAAGCAAGTGCTGACCACTCGTGGTGCATTGTTTGCCAGCGAAGCAATCGTTCCTGACGCCCAACAGGCGGTTGCGGCTGCTCAACGGTTCGGGTTTCCAGTCGTTGTCAAGTTGGTAGGTGAACGCCTGGCACACAAGAGCGAGCGCGGCTTGGTGCGCGTCGCGCTTGGCGATGCAAGTGCGGTGCAACGAGCGGCGCAGGATCTCCTAGCGCTGCGGCGGGCCGACGACGGCAACGTCGCCCTGCTTGTCGCTCAACATGTGAGCGGCGCACGCGAACTGCTGGTGGGAATGGTGCGCGACCCACTCTTTGGTGTGGTCATCGTGGTGGGCGTAGGCGGGGTAAGTGCCGAAGCCTTTAGCGATGTACAAATGCGCGTGGCGCCCCTCGTGCGCGCAGATCTCGACGACATGCTCGACTCTCTCTCAGCGGCGTCGCTGCTCGGCGCGTTTCGTGGCCAACAACCGTTGGATCGTGACGCACTCTGGCGCACGATTGTTGCAGTTGCACAAACCGCTACCGAGCGCAGTGACATAGCGTCAATCGATATCAACCCAGTGATTGTCACCCCGCAGGGTGAGCCGATTGCAGTTGATGCGCTCATCGAACTGCGCACTGACCACCAAACCTCAGAAGCATCAGTTCCGACACCAGTATTCCCGCGGCATGCCGACGCAGGCTTTCGTGCACTGTTCGAGCCGCGCGGGGTGGTGGTGCTGGGCGCCTCTACTCACCCCGGAAAGTTTGGTTTTGTTTCCTTGCACAATTTGTTGGCTAGTGGTTACAGCGGTCGGGTTGCTGCCACCAACTTGGCGCGCGAGACAGTGCTCGGTATCCAAACAGTGGAGTCTGTCAGCGAGCTTCCTGTCGGTGCATTTGATTTGGCTTTTTTCTGCACGCCGGCCAGTGCGAATGAGCAACTGCTGAAGGACTGTGCAGCTCGCGGCATAGGTGCTGCCTTCATTACCTCGGCTGGTTATGGCGAAGCTGGTGATAGTGGTCGAGCAGCCGAGCTGCGACTCGTAGAAGCGGCAAAGGCTGCCAATGTGTTGCTGGCTGGGCCGAACGGCCAGGGCGTCGTGAGCACCCCAAGTTCGTTGTGTGCCCAGATCGTGGCGCCGTATCCACCCGCCGGTGCGATCTCGATTGCCAGCCAAAGCGGCAACTTCGTTTCGAGTTTCATGAATTTGGCGCGGGCCACAGGGGTGGGTGTGGCCCGTGCGGTATCGGCGGGCAATGCAGCCGCTGTCGACGTAGCCGACTACATCGAATGGATGTCACGCGATACAGCCACGGCCACCGTGCTGAGCTACATCGAAGGCGTAACCGATGGTCAACGATTGCGCAACGCACTGGAACTTGCCATAGCTCGCAAACCCGTCGTGTTGCTCAAGGGTGGGGCATCTGCCGAAGGCGCTCGCGCCGCATCCAGCCATACGGGTGCTCTGGCATCCAACGACGATGTCTTTTCGGGGCTGTGTCGTCAACTGGGCATCGTACGTGCCGCTGGCGTAGAGGAAGCTTTCGACGCCGCAGCGTTTTTTGCGACGTCACCACTACCGCGCGGCAATCGAGTGGCGATTCTCACGACCGCCGGCGGGTGGGGGGTCGTCACCGCAGATGCGTTGAGTGTCGATGGAATACTGCGACTAGCTGAACTGCCAGATGATGTGATGGCACGGCTTGATGAATTGCTGGTTGCACGTTGGTCGCGCAATAACCCAGTGGACTGCGCAGGTGGCGAGACACGCGACACCATCCCACTAGTTCTCGAAGTACTCGCATCATGCTCAAGCGTGGATGCGGTCGTGTATTTGGGCATCGGCATTCAGGCCAACCAGGCTCGACTGATGCGCGAAGGTGATTTTTATCCTGGGGACGGCTTGGCGCGCATCGTGGAATACCACGAGCGACAAGACGAGCGATTTGCTACCGCTGCCCACGAGTTGGCGAAGTCAACCGGTAAACCAATCTTGATCGCCACCGAGCTGGCGGTGGCCGACCCGCAGAATGCTGGCCCGCGCACGGTGCGCGAACTGGGTGGGATGTGTTACGCAAGCGGCCCTCGCGCAGTGCGTGCACTTGGTCATGCCTACTCTTACGCGCGGCATCGCAGCCTGGCTGGTTAAAGGCATGAGCGAAGGTAATTCTCCGTTGTCGTCGTTGCGCCGTCGTGTGACGAAGCGATTACGCGCCTTTGATCGTCATGTCTTGACAGTTGACGGCCAGCGTGCTGTCATCAGCATGATTGTCGCGGGTCTGGTGGTGTTTGTTCCGTTGTTTTCCGCGTGGCAAGTAACTCTGGGTTCGGCTGGCGCCGCCACGCCACTCACGATTCAAGCGAGTACTGGGCCACAGCCGACCGAACCAGTGTTTTCGGTACGACGAATCGCGCGCACCACTGCAATCGAGGCACGCGTCGCTAACGTGCGCACCCGACTCGCGACGCTGTCCGCTAAATTGCCGCTGACTGCCTGTCTGGTGGTGTTTGCCGAATCGCGCTCTTTGGCCACAACGCGGGCACAGCGCGCACTCATCCCGGCCAGCAATATGAAGTTGCTCGTGGCTGCAGCATCTCTCGATGTGCTGGGTGCCGACTATCGCTTCACCACCTCGCTCTTTGGCAACCGCAGTGGTGCCATTGTGTTGGGCAATTTGTGGTTGGTGGGCGGGGGCGACCCGGTGCTGAGCACTCGCGCGTATCCGCCTACCCAGATATATCCAGCTATCAACCCCACTTACCTGGAAACTCTTGCCGATCAATTGGTGGCGAGTGGTGTCAGTCTCATTACAGGGGCTGTCATCGGTGACGAGTCGCGCTATGACACCGAGCGCTACGTGCCCACCTGGGGTGACGGCATTCGTTCCATCGAAGCAGGCCCGCTCGGGGCGTTGATGGTGGATGATGGCGCGTTGATTGGTGAACCGTTCAAGCCGGGCAACCCAGCCACTGGTGCCGCAATGGCGTTTACTCGACTGCTGCAAGCACGCGGAGTAACAGTTGTGGGTGCAGCACGCAGCGGGGTAGTGCCCGCCACTGCTGCATCACTTGGCCAGGTGACAAGTGCACCGCTATCGGACATCTTGGCGGATCTCTTGACTAACAGCGACAACAACGCCGCGGAATTATTGTTGAAAGAAATTGGTTTGGTCAACAAACAACAAGCAACACGCGTCGCAGGTTTACAAACCATCACCGAAGTGCTCGAAGCACGCGCGATTCCGACAGATGGTTTGGTGCTTGCTGATGGATCGGGCTTGGATAGCAGCAACCAGGTTTCTTGTCAGATGTTGGTCACACTGCTCAATACCTATGGGGTCAATAGCCCCCTTGGTCAAGCGCTGGCAGTGGCAGGGGCAACAGGCACCCTGCGCGAACAATTTACGAGTGGCCCGGCGCTCAACCGGGTGCGGGCAAAAACCGGAACCCTACGGCTGGCTAAATCTCTCAGCGGCTTTTACCCGATGGTGGATGCAACTGGGCAAAGTGTGATTACCTTCGCTTTCGTGCTCAATGGGCCTGGGGTGTCGAACCAAAGTACATATCAACCGCTGTGGAATGAATTGATGCAGTCGCTGGCCACCTTTAGCGCCACGCCCGTCATTGACGACCTGCTGCCACGCCCCTAGATCGAGACCCCTGACCAGCCAGTTGAGGCCTTGCGATACAGGCCTTGCAATACAGACCTTGCGAAATTGAGCTGGCGAAATTCAGCGGGCGGCACAGATAGACAGAAGGTATGCAATTTGACCCCGTCGACACCCTGGAAATGGTGCGCGACTACGCCAAGCAAGAAACCCTCGGCCCGCTGCGCGGTGCTGGGCGTTGGCTGGCATTTGGGTTGTTGGCGGCGTTTTTCATGTCGGTGGGCATCATCATCTTGCTTGTTGGGGTGCTGCGCCTCACCCAGGACTTGATGCTGGATGTCCTGTGGCCTGAGCAAGCCGATGGTTTGTCGTTTGTGCCGTATGTCGTGACCCTGGGCGTTGGATGTGCTGTCTCGATGCTGGCTTGGTCACGAGTACGAGTATTTGAGCTCAATCGGGGACGCAAGTGAACGACCGTCAACGCATCACCCGCGACGATCTCGAGCAGCGCTTTCAAGCTCTACAAGACGATGTCACCGAAATTACCGAGACCAAAAAGGCTTCCCTGACCGGGCTGGCTATCGCCGGTATTGCAGCAGGTTTGCTGGTGGCCTATTTGTTCGGTCGCCGTGGTGGAAAACGACGTCGCGGTGTCATTGAGATTCGTCGCTAAGCCGTGCCTTCTCGATCCGCGCCTGCCACTGCCTCCCGAGTATCTACGTTTCTTGGCTTGGCCGTCGCTTCTCGGGTCATCAAGCGTTACCCAATCGTCGGCGCACTTCTCGTTGTTTGGCGTTGGTGGCGTCGTCGCAACCGTCGAATCGAGCGCACGACAGTGCAGCTGCGACAGGGTGAAAAGATCTCAATACAACACCAGCGAGTCAACTGATGTCTGCTGCATTCGTCGAAGGTGATCGCGTGCTGTTGATCGACACCAAAGAGCGTCGGTACCTCGTCACCCTCGAGGCCACGGGTGAGTTTCATAGCCACGCCGGCTTCGTGCCCCACACACAGGTGATTGGGTCGAGCGAGGGTTGCACGGTGGAATCCACCAAGGGTGCGCGCTACGTGGTGATGCGCCCGACTCTTGAAGATTTCGTGCTCGAGATGCCACGCGGCGCACAGGTTATTTATCCCAAGGATCTTGCACCCATCGCGATGCTCGCCGACATTGCACCGGGCCATCTGGTGTTCGAATCTGGCGTCGGTTCTGGCGCGTTGTCGATGACCATGCTGCGAGCTGGGGCGCGCATCATCGGTTATGAATTGCGCGAAGATTTTGCTCAGCGAGCCAAAAAGAATGTGGCCTCATTTCTTGGCGACGAAGCATCTGCTCGGTTTCACGTCATGATTCGCGACTCGTACGCCGGCATCGATTTACCCAACGGTGGCCGCTTTGATCGTGCGGTGTTGGACTTGCCCGAGCCGTGGCAAGTGCTGCCGCATCTTCCGGCAGTAATGCACGGGGGTGGCGTTGTCGTCGCCTATACCCCGAGCATTACCCAGGCAGTGAAAGTGCGCGAAGTGCTATCTCACCATCGCGGGCAGTGGGTTGCCATGCGCACGCTGGAAGTGTTGCACCGCACGTGGCACATCGAGGGTGAGTCGGTTCGCCCTGACCACCGCATGGTGGCTCACACAGGGTTTTTGACAACAGCGCGACTGTTGATCGCGCAATAACGAACCGGGTTACGGTTCGATGAAAATGCATTCGCCGGGGCATTCCTCGGCGGACTCGATCACGGCATCCAAGTGTTTGTCAGCAAAGTTTGCGACACCTTCGGCACCCTGTGCGTTGCCCTTGGCAGTGGCGAATATTTTGTCACCCTCTTTGACATAGGCCAGACCGTCGTCGAGCAGTGCGAATACTTCGGGGGCGATCTCTTCACACAAGCCGTCACCCGTGCAGAGGTCTTGGTCGATCCATACCTTCATGGCTTTTCACGATACACGGCTGCCCGCTAGGTTCAGGGCATGGCCGATGACACAGGCGCGCGACTTCGTGCACTTGAAGAACGGGTCCTCGAGGCCAAGGGTCAGATAGCCGCAGCCAAGGCCCAGAACGAAAAACTTTCGTACGCATTGCGCGAAGCCCGCGACCACGTTGCATCGTTGCGTGAAGAAGTGGAGAAACTTACTCAGCCACCCTCGGCCTACGGCGTGGTGTTGGGTTCCAACGACGATGGCAGCGTCGATGTGCTGACCAACGGTCGCAAGATGCGAGTGTCGTTGCATCCCGAGATCGATCTCCACACGCTCGAGCGCGGTAGCGAGGTCGTGTTGAATGAGTCACTCAATGTGGTCATGGCTCGCAGCGCTGACATCACTGGCGAGGTGGTGTCGCTCAAAGAAGTGCTTGACGACGGTATCCGCGCCATAGTTACCGGACGCGGTGATGACGACCGTGTTTGTGAGCTTGCCGACGCGCTGCGCGGAACACATCTGCGCAGTGGCGACTTGTTGCGTCTTGATGTGCGTAGCGGTTTGTTGCTTGAGCGTTTGGCACAACCCGAGGTGGAACACTTGCTGCTCGAAGAGGTTCCCGATATCTCGTACGACGACATTGGCGGGCTAGACACGCAGATCGAGGCCATTGCCGACGCCGTTGAACTGCCGTTCCTGCATGGTGACTTGTTTGCCGAGCATCAGTTGCCGGCTCCGAAAGGAATACTGCTCTACGGCCCTCCGGGCTGCGGCAAAACACTGATTGCCAAAGCGGTTGCCAACTCGTTGGCTAAAAAAGTTGCCGCCCGTACCGGAGCCGACAAGGGGCGCAGTTACTTCATCAACATCAAAGGCCCCGAACTGCTGAACAAATATGTCGGTGAGACCGAACGCCAGATTCGTATGGTGTTTCAACGGGCACGCGAGAAGAGTGAAGAGGGCTGGCCGGTCATCGTGTTCTTCGACGAAATGGATTCGATGTTCCGCACTCGCGGTACGGGCATTTCGTCGGACATGGAGTCCACAATCGTGCCGCAGTTACTCGCCGAAATTGACGGTGTTGAAGGTCTGCACAACGTGATTGTGATCGGCGCCACCAACCGTGAAGATCTCATCGACCCAGCGATTTTGCGCCCTGGCCGCCTCGATGTGAAGATTCGCATCGAGCGTCCCGACGCACACGCCGCACGGCAGATATTTAGTCGCTATCTCACGAGCGAGGTGCCGATTGCTTCCAGCGAGATTGCTAAATGCGGCGATGTCAAGCAGGCGATTCACAACATGATTGAAGCCACCGTCGAAGAGATGTATGCCAACGACGAGTCCAACCGTTTCCTCGAGGTCACGTATCAGAACGGCGATAGAGAAGTGCTGTACTTCCGCGATTTCGCCTCAGGGGCCATGATTGAAAATATCGTGCGGAGGGCCAAGAAGTTGGCCATCAAGCGACTGCTGGCCGGCGGCGAGCGGGGGATCGAGCTCAGCGATTTGACGTCGTCAATACGCCAAGAGTTCCGCGAGCACGAAGACCTCCCGAACACGACCAACCCAGACGATTGGGCCAAAGTCTCGGGGCGCAAAGGTGAGCGAATCATCTTCATTCGCACCCTCACCCATGCTGATGGCGCAACCGGAGGCAAGGCGATCGAACGCACGGCCACCGGTCAGTACCTCTAGCGATGGCGATTCCAAAGGTTTCGGGCATCGAAACTGAATACGGCATCGTAGTTCGCGATGCCGACCTCAACGCCGTTACGGCGAGCTCAATGTTGATCAATGCATTTCTGGGTCGCACCCAAACCAAAACTGCCTGGGACTTCTTCGACGAACAACCCGGCAATGATGCCCGCGGCTTGCTGCTCAACGAGCTACTTGCTCCCGAAATTGAAACGCACCTGGTCAACACTGTGCTTACCAATGGTGCGCGTTATTACGTCGACCATGCTCACCCGGAGTGTTCAACCCCCGAGTGTCGCAGCACAACCGAGACCGTGTTGTATGACCGGGCCGCTGAGGAAATCATGCGCCTCAGCATGGAGCGGGCCAAGACCATGCTTGGCAATGGTGGCGAAATCGTCGTCTACAAAAACAACAGTGACGGCAAAGGCAATAGCTACGGCTGCCACGAGAACTTTTTGGTTGATCGGGCCGTGCCGTTTGGCCGACTCGTCGCGCAGATTACGCCGCACTTCGTGACCCGCCAGGTGTTCACCGGGGCCGGCAAGGTCGGATGTGAGTCTCCCGGTTCGGTACCAGGTGACATCGCTTATCAGCTCAGCCAACGGGCCGACTTTTTCGAAGAAGAAGTAGGACTAGAAACCACACTCAAGCGGCCGATTGTCAACACCCGTGACGAGCCGCATTGTGACCCGGCGAAATATCGGCGCCTGCACGTGATTGTGGGCGACGCCAACATGAGCGAGGTGGCCACGTTCCTCAAAATTGGCACGACGGCAATCGTGTTGTCAATGCTCGAAGACAATGCGATCGGTGATGATTTGATGCTGGCTCACCCGGTTACTGCCATTCGTCAGGTGAGTAACGACCCGACCCTGCGCGCCACGGTCGCGATGGCGAATGGCAAGCGAATGACTGCACTCGAGGTGCAATGGCAGCTACTTGAGCGGGCTCAATCATGGGCTGATCGCTTTGGGCTCGACTCCGTCACGCTAGAGGACGGCAAAATGATTCTCCACGAGTGGGAGAACGTGCTGTCCGGGCTCGAGTCTGATCCGCTCAGTGTGGCCAACGTGGTGGATTGGGTGGCCAAGAAGCGTGTGGTCGACGGCTACGCCGAGCGTCACTCGCTCGCCCCAACTGATGTGCGGCTCAAGGCCATCGACCTGCAATATTCCGATCTGCGCGCTGGCCGATCGCTAGCCACCCGCTGCGGCCTGCGCACCCTCATCGACCCGAGCGATGCACAGCACGCGATCGAACACCCGCCGGCAACAACACGGGCTTACTTTCGTGGCACCTGTTTGACACGATTTGCACCCGAGATCGTGGCGGCCAACTGGGACTCCATCGTGTTTGACGTGGGGCGCGAACCCTTGCGTCGAGTGCCGATGATGGAGCCCCTACGCGGCACCCAGGCGCTAACAGGGGAGTTGCTCGCGTCGTGTGCCAATGCTGGTGAACTCATTGCCCGACTGGGTGACACCAACCCCACCTGAGGCATCGTCGGCAGCACGGGTAGTTGGTCTTGCTATGGTGCTTGGCATGGCTGAGCGCACCAAAAAACAGCGAGTCACGAACCCTCGGGAAACCGATCAGTCGGCCGGCAGGGAGCAAACGTCTGCCACCGTGCCGGATACCGAGAAGACAGATCGACTCAAAGCCGAACTCGACGGTCTGCTCGACGAAATCGATGAAGTGTTAGAAACCAATGCCGAAGATTTCGTGAAGAGCTACGTGCAAAAGGGCGGACAGTAAAACGCTTCATGACCATGCCACGATTTTCTACCGGTGATGACCCTGGTGCCAACTTTGCCGAGTTGTTGCGCAAAGTCGGCATTGATCCGTTTCCTGCCACTTTGGTGTCGGGGAGCGATACCCAGTCGTTTCCTCACGCCACCACTTGTTTGGCGCTGACCTTCGACGGTGGAGTCGTTATGGCTGGTGACCGCCGCGCTACCGCCGGCATGTCCATCAGCCATCGCACGATGGACAAAGTCGTGCAAGCCGACGACTTGAGTGGCGTCGCCATTGCTGGCACCGCGGGACCGGCGATGGAGATGATCAAGTTGTTTCAACTGCAATTGGAATATTACGAAAAGGTCGAAGGCCAGGCACTGTCGCTAGAGGGCAAAGCCAACCAGTTGTCAATGATGGTGCGCTCCAATCTGCCTGCTGCCATGCAGGGGCTGATGGTTGTACCGATTTTCGCTGGCTACGACCCGCTCGTCGGCCGTGGTCGCTTGTGGGACTATGACCCCACTGGTGGTCGATATGAGGAGCGCGATTTCGTAGCGACTGGTTCGGGTATGCGTTTGGCTGGCACCGTGCTGCGTGTGGGCTGGCGAAAGAACCTCGGTCGTGAAGCAGCAATTGATTTGGCGGCGCGTGCTCTGTGGGAGGCATCGGACGCCGACGCAGCCACTGGCGGGCCCGACGTTTTACGCGGCATCTATCCGATCGTGGCCTCAATTGATTCGACGGGTTGGAATCGCGTCGAC
>SYEA01000130.1 GCA_005800965.1 Actinomycetota bacterium
GGCGTGGTGTTGAAATAAGTTTTGCCAGCGGTGCTGATGTGGAATGCACCGCACTGCAGGGCAACCAAACCCTCGTTCACCAGTTGCTCGACACAATCCACCACGCGAGCAATTGATGCGCCGTATTCCTTCGCGCGTTTGGCAACTGCATCGAGGTCGGGCTCGTCGGGTTGACCAAGGTCGGCGGTGTAGGCACATGGGATTGCACCTTTGGCTTTCATCCACGCAACCGCAGCAGAGGTGTCGAGGCCCCCAGAAAAAGCGATGCCGACGCGTTCACCACTTGGCAGTGATGTGAGCACTCGGGTCATGGTCGTGCCGCCAGCGAAACGAAGGTAACCAGCAGGGCAATGCCAGCGAGCACGAACTCGAGCAGGGCGACACCTGGCGCATTGCCAAGATCACCGATGGCCACGCCAACAAGAGCCGCGACACAACCGAGGTGAATGAACAACGTGTACTTACGCGGTCGCTGTGTGGCGATCAGCCCGGCGATGGTGATGGCAAACGGCAATGCCCACACGAGCGGAAATTGTGGGTTGGATTCTGGGCCCAGCCACCACGCCGACTTGCCGATGTTGCGGCTCGAGACCGCCACGGCAACTTGGCAAAGCAAAATGCCCACCCAACTTGCTGACGCCAACACTCGCCACGGGCGACTAGCGACAACGGTGTTCACTGCTCTAAGGGTAGTGAGCAATGTCGTTAGATTGCCCGCAAATATGGCTCGTAGCCTGTTTTCGGTGCCGCACTTTTCTAAATTGTCCATCTTTTTCCCAATGTGGAACGAAGAGCAGTACATCCTGCGAGCACTCAACGCCGGCCACGATGTGGCACGTGAGTTGATGGCTTCGGGCGAGGTGGGTGACTACGAACTCATCGTGGTGAACGACGCTTCGACCGATGCGACTGCCAAGTTGGCCGACGAGGCAGCCGCCAGCAACCCGCGCGTGCGGGTGGTGCACCACCCAGCCAATCGCAAGCTTGGCGGCTCGATGAAGTCGGGCTTTGCCGCGGCCACGGGTGATGTCATCGTTTATACCGACGCCGATTTGCCGTTCGACATGCTTGAGTTGCACAAAGCGTTGCGGCTTCTGCGCACCTACGAAGCCGATATCGCCAGCGCGTACCGATTTGACCGCACCGACGAAGGTTTGACCCGCGTCGTGTACTCGTCGTTGTACAACGGCCTGGTGCGGGTGTTGTTTGGTGTGCGTGTGCGAGATGTGAACTTTGCATTCAAGGTGTGTCGTGCGTCGGTTTTTAACAACATTGTGTTGAAGAGCGAAGGCTCGTTCATCGATGCCGAACTCATCGTGCGTGCCAAAAAACTTGGGCACCCAATCGTGCAATTTGGGGTTGACTACTTTCCGCGCACTCGCGGCGTTTCGACACTTTCATCGCCATCGGTCATTGTGAAAATTCTGCGCGAGGCGTTTGCGTTGCGGCGTGAATTGAACGCCATCAAGCCGATTGCTGCGAGCTAGCAAAGTGTCGTCACCAAACTTCACCCCGCGCAGCAACATGCGAACGCTTGGGGTGTCGGCTCTGTTGGTCATGGCGGTCATGGTGGTGGTGGCAGTCGCCGTCGACCAGCGTTCCGACAACCAGGCGTCTGAACAAGTGGTCGTCACTACTACTTCTGCACCACGAGGGTCGATGTTGCCGCCAATCGACCGTGAGCTCAAAGAAGGTGTCAATGGCGACGATGTGCGCATGCTGCAGACCCGGTTGGCCGAACTCAAATTTGCTCCGGGCCCTATCGACGGCATCTACGGTCGATCCACGATTCAGGCGGTGTGGGCTTTTGAAAAGCTGGTCATGCGAGTGCCACGCAACAAGGCAACAGGTGTGGTCACGCCCACGATGTGGGACGTGTTGCGCGGCGACGTGCAGATTGCTGCACGCCGCCAAGCCGATACCGCACGCCATGCCGAGGTGTATTTGCCCGAGCAGGTCATCGTCACATTTTTAGGTGGACGCCCCACGTTGATTTCACACATGTCGAGTGGCGACAACACACCCTGGTGCGAAGAAGTGGTGATCGACCCAGGCGAGGCGGGTAACGACAGCCCCGAACAAATTGAAAAGGGCGAGCAGTTAAAGATCGGCGTATGCGGCGATTCGGTCACTCCGGCTGGCATCTTCACGTTTACTCGGCGCTCAACGGGCACGCGCGAAACCAAGTTGGGCACGCTGTACAACCCGGTGTACTTCAACCAGGGCATCGCCGTACATGGTGCAATCTTGGTGCCCTTGCAGCCCGCGTCGCATGGTTGTATTCGGATACCCATGTCGGTGGCCACGCTGTTTCCAGCAATGGTGCAGTTTCGCGATCGCATCTATGTGTTTGACGGCATCAAAGAACCCGAAGAATACGGCTCGCCGCTGCCACCAGCCGATCGCCCCGATCCGGATTACACAACGGTGCCAACTTCGACAACTGTGCCTGTGACTGTTCCGACAACTGTGCCTATGAGCGTGCCTACGAGCGTGCCGGCCACAACGACCACTGCACCGTAAAGACTTCGTGCCAACATAGCCCCATGACATCTGCGACCAAAGAGCCCTACAACGAGTTTGGGCTGTTTCACGAAAATATCGCTGAGTATGGCTTAAACGTTTCACCCCAGCCTGCCGTTACTCGTATCGAGTTCGAGCTTGAAGACGCACGGCGAGTGAGCGCGCTGCGCTGGGGTGCTGCGCCGCCGAAAATCGTGTTCGTACACGGCAGTGCTCAAAACGCTCACACTTGGGACACGGTGTGTTTGGCGCTCGGCGAACCAGCCCTGGCCATCGACCTCCCTGGTCACGGGCACTCGTCGTGGCGTGATGATGGTGACTACTCGCCGCGATCGCTGGCGTTGGATATTGCGCTCATCATCGAAAAATACGCACCGACGGCGAGGTTGGTGTGTGGCATGTCGCTTGGTGGCCTCACCACATTGGCGTTGGCATATCAGCGGCCCGATTTGGTTTCACGATTGATGATGATCGATATCACTCCCGGCGTCACGCCCGAAAAGGCCAAGTCGATAACCGATTTTGTCAATGGGCCGCAAAGTTTCGCAAGCTTTGACGACTTGATTGCCCGCACGCTGGAACACAACCCCACTCGCAGCCGAACCTCACTGCGCCGCGGAATTCTGCACAACGCTCGCCAACTCGACGACCTGAGTTGGGTGTGGCGATACGACCGCCGCAGCCACCCACGGCGCGACCCTGGAACGAGTGTGGCCGCCGGCAGGTGGGAGATGATCGAGCGGCTGGCGTGCCCTCTCACGATGGTGCGAGGTGGTGTTTCGCCGGTGGTTGACGATGCTGACGTTGCCGAACTCATGCGGCGTAAACCCGACGCGGTAGTTCACCTGGTGGATGGCGCTGGCCACAGTGTGCAGGGCGATCGCCCAATCGAACTTGCTGCGCTAGTGCGCCACGAGCTGTAGACGAGCGACCCAGACGATAGAGATACACGCATCGCGCCACGACTCGGTGTGTTGCCAGCAATTCGCCTAATGTTCGCAATATGACGCGTCGGCTCGGTCGCCCCTTTCAGAGTGACGCAGTAGAAACCCGCACGCGTATTCTGCGCGAAGCACGATTGGCTTTCACCACACGGGGTTATGACAACACGACCAACCGCGAGATTTCTGCTGGTGCGGGCATCACTGCAGCAGCGATTTTTCACTACTTTCCTTCAAAGGTGGACTTATTCGTCGCCGTCTACGACGATGTGCAGGCCAAGGTGTACGACGCTTTTGATGTTGCAGTTGCTCAACACGACACGTTCCTAAAAAAATTTGACGCAATTTTCGACACGATGCTCGAGTTGGGCGATGAAGACCCGATGCTTGCCAGCTTCGTCGTCGGTGTCGTGACGGAAGCCGAGCACCACCCAGATCTGCGCGAGGCACTCAAACAGGTGTCACCGCGCAATCAGTCGTTTCTTGCATCCTTGTGCATACAGGCCCAACAGCGTGGCGAATTACCCGAAGCACTTCCGGTGCAGACTGCAGTTGATGTGATTGCAGGCGTCATCGGCGGCTTTGCCCGTTTGTCGGTTACAGTGCGCGACCGTCAGCGCTTGCGTTCGGTTGCCAAGGTGTACCAAAACATGGCGCGTAATGCGTTGGCGCGTGCGAGTGTGAGCGCCTAACCCGATTTTTTGGCGGGTGTAAACGTGGCGCGACTGCGCAGCGTGTCAACCAGCGACAATGCAAGGCCACACCACACCAACAAAAACCCGGCCAAGCGTGCTGCTTCAAGTGGCTCGCCGTAGGCCAGCCAACCAAGCAAAAAGTTGATGACCGGCACCAAGTACTGCAGTGGCCCCATCAACGTGAGGGGTAAGCGCAAAGCCGCGTGGGCAAAAAACAACAGCGGCACTGCGGTGATGAGACCAGTCAGTAATACGAGCACCAGTTGGCCGGTGGTGGCGGTGCTCGGTATGCCAGCGTCGCGCGAAAAACTCCACGCCACGAGCCCCACGGCAGGAACAAACAGCACGATGGTTTCAGCAGTCAGGCTGTCAACAGGGCGCAGTGGCACCTGCTTTTTGAGCAGTCCGTAGATCGTCCATGTGCCGGCGATGGCCAACGCCAAGTACGGCGGGCGACCATAGCTAATGGTGAGCACTGCAACTGCCAATCCAGCAAGACCGAGCGCAATTTTTTGGAGCATGCGCAGCCGCTCGCCCAACATCACCACACCGGTCAGGGTGGTGAAGAGCGGGGCGATGAAGTAACCGAGCGCCGTTTCAATGATGTGTTCGTTGACCACTGCCCACACATAGAGAGTCCAATTCCCAACCAAAAGCACCGACGCCGCAACAATGCGTGCCAGCAGCTGCGGGTTGCGCAGTGCCGTGGTGACAGTCCCCAAGCTTCGTTGGGCCACGACTACTGCCAAGAGCAAGATCATGGCGGTGACGACTCGCCAACCAATGAGTTCGAATGCGTCAAAGTCATCGAGCAGTTTCCAAAACGTGGTGAGTGCGCCCCACATCAGATATGCGGTGAGCCCGCTTACTACGCCAGCACGATTCTCGTTTTGGTTACTGTCACTCATGCCGAATGCCGACACTAACCACATAGGTAGGCTGTTCTTAGTGATGAGCGGCGCTCGCGACGTGCCCACCCAGCTTGTTTCGCTGGGGCGCTCGGTGTCGGGTGTAACCCTTCGTCAACTGTTTAGCCAAGACCCACACCGCGTTACCGCATTTTCGCAGTTGGTGTCGCTAGGTGATACCGAGCTGCTGGTCGACTACTCCAAACAGCAGATCACTGCCGACGTATTGAAGGCACTCGTGGAGTTTGCTGGCTCTTGCAGGTTGGTTGAGCAGCGCGATGCCATGGTGGCGGGTGGCGTAGTGAATGCGACCGAGGGCCGCGCAGCAACGCACATCGCAACACGCGCCGCCAGCGATGCAACTGCCACGGCCACCCTGCGTGCTGAATCGCAAGCCAATGATCACAAGTTGGCCGACGTGGTGGCTGCAGTGCCGTCGTCAATTACTCATGTTGTCAACATCGGCATCGGGGGAAGCGATCTGGGCCCGGCTTTGGTCTGTGATGCGCTTGCTGCAATGCGACCAATGCAGCGCGAAGTTCGTTTTGCATCCAACATCGACCCGCTCGATTTGGATCGTGCACTGACTGGTCTGCACGGCAAACACACGTTGTTTGTTGTGTGCTCAAAATCGTTCGGCACCAGCGAAACGTTGTCGAATGCCCGCCGTGCCACCGAGTGGTTGACCGCCCAAGGAGTGCGAAAAGTTGCCGACCATTTCATCGTTGTCACGGCGCAGCCCGAGCGAGTTGCTGCGACCGGAATCACCGCAGGGTGGGTGCTCACCATGCCCGAGAGCGTGGGCGGGCGATACTCGGTGTCGTCATCGGTGGCGGTGGCGGTGGCACTCGTGTTCGGGCTTGATGCCTTGCACGAAGTGCGCGACGGAATGCGACTCATCGACGAACACTTCGTACAGGCGCCACTAGACGCAAACCTGCCGGTGGTGCACGGGCTCATCGGCTGGTGGAACGCCACCGTGCTCGGCTATGCCAGCGCTGCCGTTATTCCCTATTCACGTGCGTTGCACGTGCTGCCCGCGTATCTGCAGCAACTCATGATGGAGAGCAATGGCAAATCGGTGGATGTGAACGGTGCAGCCGTTGTGCGCACGAGCCCCGTGGTGTGGGGTGGTGTCGGCACCAACGCACAGCACGCATTCTTTCAGTTGTTGCATCAAGGCACCCAAGTGGTGCCGTGTGATTTCATCGGTTGTAGCGCGGCACTCGGCTCGTCACAAGCCGACCACGATGTGTTGGTGGCCAATATGTTGGCGCAGTCGCAAGCGCTGGCGTTTGGTGTCGCCCGTGACGAAGTCGACGGGCCTGCAACGCTGCAAGCCCATCGCGCGACGCCCGGCAACCGCCCGAGCACGACACTGCTGTTTTCGCGGCTCACGCCGCGCGCGGTCGGGGCACTCATTGCTTTTTATGAACACGTCACCTTCGTGCAAGGGGTGTTGTGGGCTGTCAACAGTTTTGATCAATGGGGTGTGGAATTGGGCAAGCAATTGGCCACCCAACTTGAACAGGACATGAAGGGCACACCAACAAAAGCCCACGACGCATCGACGGCCGCATTGTTGGCCCGACATCGCCAGTGGCGCATAACTCGCTGAGTACAGTAGGAATTCCCGTGACCAAGAAACCAAAAGCCGCATCGGTCAAGTCGAAATCAAAAATCAACGCTGCCGAGCGAATGCTGAACCTGTTGGCGCTGCTGTCAGTGCGTTCGCAGCCGCTCACACTCAAACAGATTCGTGCCGAACTGTTGAACCAATACAGCGAAGATGGCGACGCTGCACGCGCCCAGTTTGAGCGCGATAAGTCAGACCTTCGCAATCTCGGCATCCCCATCGACATGATCACGCTCGGTGGTGCTCAGGCAGGCGAGACCGCCTATCGGGTGAATCGCAACAACTACGAGCTCACCGACATGGGTTTCACCGATGACGAGTTGCAGGCTCTACAAATCGCCGCAGCCACCGTGCGACTCGGCGCCCAAGAGGGTGAACAAGCGCTGTGGAAACTCGGTGCCGAACGCGTGAACCCCAAGCTCGGGCCACGGGCTTCGATCGGTTTTGCCGACCCGCACCTCGGCACGATTCTTCACGCCATCGGCAAGCGGGCGCCGCTCACGTTCTTGTATAAAGGAGAAACTCGCAGTGTTGACACCTACGGAATGTTGGCGCGCAAGGGCTTTTGGTACTTGGTGGGCTTTGATCATCTGCGCAAAGCCCAACGAGTCTTTCGGGTGGATCGCATTGAAAGCAGCGTGAGTGTTGGCAAGGCGAAGTCTTACGACATGCCAAAGAACGTGGACATTGTTAAATCGGTGCCGACCGAACGCCAGATGATGGCGGCCGGCGATTACGAACATTCCACTGCTCAGGTGCGTGTGCATGCGTCGCTTGCTCGCATCGGGGCTCGCGACTTTGGCGCAGCCGCAGCGGTGCGCGAAGAAGCAGACGGTGCGGTGGTCTTTGAGATTCCGTGCAGTAACGGCTATGCGTTTCGCCTGTGGCTGTTTGCCATGATGGACAAAGCCGAAGTCGTCGGGCCGCCCGACGTGAGAGAACTTGTGGTGCGCTGGCTTGACGAAATTGCGGAGCGTGCGTGATGGCAAAAAAGACGGTTAAAAAACCGGCGAAGAAAACGATCAAGGCGGCCGTGAAGAAAACGGCGAAGAAGACGGCCAAGAAGGCCGTGAAGACGTCGGCAAAAAAGCCAGCGAAGCAAGCCGCTCGGCCGGTGCGCGCCACCAAACGGCGTGGGCCGCGCAGTGCATCCGAGCGTGTGGCTGGGCTGCTCGTGCTGTTGCCGTGGCTCATCAAACGCAAGCGAGTGCGCCTTTCGGATGTGGCCAAGCAGTTCCGGATGAGCGAAGAAGAACTCATCGCCGACCTGCAGATGGCGGCCGTGTGCGGTGTGCCGCCATACACGCCCGATGCGCTCATTGACGTGTTCATCGACGAAGGTTGGGTGGTCGCCGAGATTCCGACGTTCTTCTCGCGACCGTTGCAGTTGACGAGTGCCGAGATGTATGCCGTCGTGGCCATGGTGCGTGCTGCCCAGAAACTGCCGGGCGCGCCATCGCGCAGCGTGCTGGCGACTGCGGTGGCAAAGTTGGCCCGTTTGGCACCCGAAGCAACTGATGCCCCGATGCACATCGACTTGCCAGATGAGCCACACCTCGAAGAGCTGCGCAGCGCCGAGAGCGAATCGGCGGAATTACGCATTGAATATTTCAACCCGGCCCGGTCCGAGGTGGCGCAGCGAACCATTCGTGTGGTGCGCATCTTTAGCGAACACGGGCATTGGTACGTGATGGCCGACGACGACAAGTCGGGTGCCATTCGCAACTTCCGTGTTGACCGCATCGAGTCGCTGGTGCGCACCGGCAAGATCTACAACCAGGCTGATGTTGCCTCGCGCCTCGATGACGACGCTGAGCGTGGTTGGTTCGGCGACAATCTCGAGCTCGTTTCGTTGCGGGTGCGTGGCGATGCTGCGTGGATTGCCGAGGCGTATCCCACCGTGTCGCAGTCGTCGAACAAAGACGGCTCCATCGACGTATCTTTGCGCATCACCAGTGAGCATTGGCTGGCGCGACTGCTGTTGCGCGGTGGCCGCAACGTCGAGGTCTTGTCGCCAGAAAAATATGTGTCGTTGGCGGCCCGCACCGCACGGGCGATTCGCGCCAAATACAACTAGTCGGGCGTTATCGGCTACCCGAAATGGGTGGTGAGTTGTTCGTAGGTCGTGATGTGGTTGGCGGCCAAAAGTGACGGCAGCACCGACGCAGTGAGCTGAGCGTCGGCCAGAGCATCGTGCGGACGATCGGTGCTTTTACCCAGGCGGGCTGCCACATCTTTGAGTTTGTGCGACATCGTGCGCTGGGGGTCGAGTTTGCGGGATAACAACAGCGTGCAGAGTGGCCCCGTGAGTTGGAGCGGTACGGATAGACGAATCGAGTCGGATCGCAAAAAGCCGACATCAAACTTGGCGTTGTGCGCCACGAAGACACAATCTTTGATGAGTTCATTCATCGTCTCTAAAGCCAAGGCGGGTTGCACACCGTGACGCAACTGACGACGAGTGATGCCATGCACATGAAACGCCCCAACGTGGCCAAAGCCCCATGTCAAGCGACGCAGATAGGTGACCCACTCGTGTTCGACGGTGCCGTCACCGCGCATGATGACCACACCAATTTGCAGCACGCGGTCTTCGTCGGTGGACAGGCCAGTCGTTTCGGTGTCGACTACTGCGAAGCGAACGTTTTCGATGCGCACTGTATTGGCGAGTGTCTCGGCTGGTGTCGCAACTGGTGTAACAGCGGGCGTCTCGGCTGGCGTCATGAGTGGTTGACGGCAGTAGTGGGCGGCAGATGGAGTTCGCGCAAAATTGCCGCACCGAGTCGGTTGGCGGTGAGTGGGCCAAGGATGCGCGCTAGCTCTGTCATGTCGGCGGGCTGGGCAGTGATGATTCGGGAAATTTCGACGTCACTCAGCACTGCTTCGGGCAGGGTGAAGTTGGTGCGCGCAATCACGTTGCGTACTTCGCGCAAACGATTTCGCAGTTCTCGTTCGGCGGCTATGCCTGGGTCGACGGGTCGAGCGAATGCGACTCGTGCCACTGGTTCAATCGGCTGGTCGCGGCGATGCACGGTGTCGGGCAGGTCGGCAAAAAACGGGCTAGCCGTCGTAACACGGCCTTTGCGCCGCAACACTCGAATAATCACCAGATGGTCGGCCGCTCGGGTGCATGCAACATAGGCAAGCCGGGCTTCTTCACGTTGTTGTTCGCTGGTGGTGGCTCCTGAGTGGGGCATCAAGCCACGCTCGGCGCCCACGATGATGACCCGAGAAAACTCGCGACCCTTGGCCGAGTGAAACGTGAGCAACTCGACGCCGTAGTGCTCGGGCGTGGTATTGCTGGCTCGTAGATATGCCGCTGCACTGCGGCCGTCGATGTTGCCCTGAGTGCTACTGCGCAAATAAGCCTGCACTTGCTCGGCAACGACTCGTTCGTCGTTATCACTCGACTCGACGATCACATCGGCAGCCCACACCGTGAGGTCGTGGCGGGTGCGACACTCGGCAACTTCGTCGATGGCGCTGGTGCGAACGGCGCTGGCGCGACGCGACGCAACCGGCACACCCGCACTGCTCAGCATGCGCGACAGCGGCTCGAGCACGGCATTGGTGCGGGCCAAGATGGCCAGCGACGGGCTAGTTACTTGCTGGATATGTTGCGTGACAAGTTGTCGCACTGCAAACGCCTCGTCGAATTCATCTTGCACCTCGAGATATTCAACGGGTAGGCCATTAGAGCGGCGCGATTGCACATCGGGTGTCGAGCCATTGTTGACTGCCACATGCGTCGCCACATCGAGCACTTGCGGAGTGCAGCGGTAGTTATTGGGGAGCGACAATACGGTCGGCTGATTGAGCGCATCCGGCAGGCTGCGAAACAGCATCGGGTCGGCGCCGTTCCATCCGTAGATGGCTTGCAGTGGGTCGCCAACGATGAACACATCGTCACGGTTGCCGCGCAGCGCTTCGAAAAATGCGTATTGCAGCGGGTTCATATCTTGTGCTTCGTCGACGAAGAGGTGTCTGAATCTGAATCGAGTGGCAGCCGCAAAGTCGGGGCGGTCGTTGATGGCTCGTGTGGCCAGCGAGATGAGATCGTCTAAGTCGGCCACCCCTCGCTTGCGTTTGAGTTGTTCGTAGGCGTTGTAGGCCGCAGCAACACGCGCTGGCTCGAGCGGCACGTTGCGCGCAGTACGTCGCACTTCACTTTCGTAGCGCTCGGGCGTAACGATGCGGGCGTGAGCCCAGTCAATTTCGGCGAGCACCGCTGCAGATTGTCGACCGAGCGAGTTTTCACCCATGGCTTGGTCGAGCAACGCCACGCGATTGCCCACGATGGCCGGCACTTGCGCCGACGTGTCACTGGCTCGCCGGCGCAGCAGGGCGAGTGCCACCGAGTGAAACGTGCCAATGGTCGGTTGATCGCTGTCGCCTGCTCGATCGTGGCGAGCGACTCCGAGGGTTCGCAGGCGACGTCGCATTTCGGCAGCGGCTTCACGCGTAAAAGTAATAGCCAAGAC